>NZ_RZQY01000348.1:0-6165 GCF_003998575.1 Mesorhizobium sp. M7A.F.Ca.CA.001.10.2.1
TCCAGTGGGGCATCATGCTGTTCCTGTTGCTCAGCGTGCTGGTGCCGATCTTCGACATTTCCGGGCGGGTGTCGCCGCAACTGGACCTGCCCTTCGTCACCCAGTTCTATCTGTTCGAGAGCCTGTTGCGCCTGCGCCTCGACCTCACCTGGGATCTGCTGAAGCACATGCTGATGCCGGCCGTGGCGCTGGCGCTGCCGCTGGCAGCAATCATCTCGCAGCTGCTGAAACAGTCGCTGAAGGAAGTGCTCGACCTCGACTACGTCGTGCTGGCACGGGTGAAGGGTTTTTCGGAAACGCAGGTCATCCTGCGCGAGGCCTTGAAGAATGCCGCTTTGCCGACGCTGACACTGGTCGGCGTGCAGTTCACCTTCCTGATCGGCGGCACCGTCATCGTCGAACGGCTGTTCTCCTATGAGGGCCTCGGCAATATGGCGATCGACGCCGTCATCAACCGCGACCTGCCGCTGATCCAGGGCATCGTGCTGGTCTTCGCGCTGCTGTTCGTGCTGATCAATCTCAGCGTCGACATGATGTATGCGCTGCTCAATCCGAGGCTGCGCCATGGATGAGGGCCGTGCTCGAAGGCGAGGTGTGTCGCCACGCCTGTGGCTGGCCGGCGGCTGGCTGCTGCTGGCGCTTCTGGCGGCAATCTTCGCGCCGCTGGTCGCGCCGCAGGATCCGCTGGCGCAGGATCTGATGCTGGAGCGGTTGCCGCCATTCTGGATGAATGGAGCCGAACCCGGCTATTGGCTCGGCACCGACAGCCTCGGCCGCGATCTGTTGTCGAGGCTGATCTTTGGCGGCCGCATCGCCTTCATCGTCGCCTTTTCCGCAGCCGTCGCTGCGTGCCTGGTCGGCTCGACGCTAGGCCTGATCGCAGGCTATTTCGGCGGTTGGGCCGACCGCATCATCTCGCGCGTCGTCGATGTCTGGATGGCCTTTCCGCCGGTGCTGTTCGCCATATTGCTGGTGGCGGTGCTCGGCACGGGCTTGAGTTCCGTCATCCTGGCCATCGCCATCATCGACTGGACGCGTTTCTGCCGGGTGATCCGTGCCGAGACAATGGGTCAGTCGCGCATGGACTATGTCGAGAATGCCCGCATTGCCGGCTACGGCCGCATCGGCATCATGCTGCGCGAAGTGCTGCCCAATGTGGTGCCGTCGATCGTCGCATTGCTGTCGCTGGAAATGGGCATCGCCGTTATCGTCGAGGCGATCCTGTCCTTCGTCAATCTGTCGATCTCGACCGACGATCCGACCTGGGGAGGCATCATCGCCGAGGGCCGGCTGTCGATCCATCAGGCCTGGTGGGTGCTGGTGTTCCCGCTGATCACGCTGATCCTGACCGTGCTGTCGTTCAGCCAGTTCGGCGAGGCGCTGAAGACGCGTTTCGATCCGGTGCTGCGATGAGCGCCTGCCTCGACATCAGGGATTTGAGCGCGGTGCTGCCCAACGGCCAGCGCGTATTGCGCTCGGTGTCGCTCTCCGTCCAGCCCGGCGAGGTCCGCGCGCTGGTCGGCGAAAGCGGCGCCGGCAAGACGATGATCGGCAAGGCGGTGCTCGGTGTGCTGCCGTCGAGCGTGCGCATTGTCGAAGGCGACATGCTGCTCGAGGGTGAAGACCTCGGCAAATTGCAGCCCAAGGCACGACGCACGCTGATTGGGGCGCGCACGGCGCTGATCCCGCAGGACCCGCTGACCGCGCTCAACCCGTCGCGGCGCATCGGCTCGCAGATGACCGACCGGCTGGTGCGCATCCTCGGCTGGAGTGGCGAGAAGGCCGATACCCGCATCCGGCAATTGCTGGACGAGGTGCAAATCCGCGATCCCGACCGCGTGCTGAAAAGCTATCCGCACGAACTGTCCGGCGGCATGCGCCAGCGCGTGCTGATCGCTGCGGCCTTCGCCGCGGAGCCAAGGCTGATCGTCGCCGACGAGCCGACCACGGCGCTTGATGTGACCGTGCAAAAACAGATCCTGCGGCTGATCGTGCAGTTGCAGCGCGAGCATGGCACGGCGATCCTGTTCGTCACCCATGATCTCGGCGTCGTCGCCAAGATCAGCCAGAGAGTCTCGGTGCTTTATGCCGGCAAGGTGGTGGAGGAGGCCGACACGGCTGCCCTCTTCGCAGCACCGCAGCATCCCTACACGCGAGCGCTGATGGCGGCGACGCCACGCTACACCGATCCTTTCGCCTCGCTGAAGCCGGTGGACGACGAAGTCCTCGCAGGGCTTGCTTCAGAGATCGCTGCCGCAGACCAGGCCTGGAGGCGGTCGCATGGTTGAACCGTTGTTCTCCGTGCGCGGGCTGAAGGTCGCGCTGCCCGACATGACGCGCAAGCCGCTGATCGGCCGCGCGCCCTTGGTCGAAATCCTGAAGGGCCTGGATTTCGACCTGCCCAGGGGCTCGGTGACCGGCATCGTCGGCGAATCCGGATCCGGCAAATCGACGCTCGGCCGTGCTCTGGTGCGGTTGCTGGAACCGAGCGCCGGCAGCATAACTTACGACGGCCGCGACATCACGCATCTGCCGGAAGCGGAACTGCGGCCACTGCGGCGCAATCTGCAGATGATTTTCCAAGATCCGATGTCGTCGCTCAACCCGCGCCGCACCATTGCAAGCATTATCGCCGCGCCACTCAAGCAAAATGGCCTCGGCGACAATCTCAAGGCGCGCGTTGCCGAGGCGCTGCAGCGCGTCGGCCTGCCGCAAAGCTTCGCCAACCGCTATCGCCACGAATTATCGGGCGGCCAGCGCCAGCGCGTCGGCATTGCGCGGGCGCTGGCGCTGTCGCCGAAATTCGTGCTGGCCGACGAGATCGTCTCAGGGCTCGACGTGTCGACGCAAGCGCAGATCCTGACGCTGCTGGAAAAGCTGGCGGCGGAAATGGGGCTGACCGTCGCTTTCATCAGCCACGATCTGTCGGTCATCCGGCGGCTGTGCCGGCAAGTGATCGTCATGCGCGAAGGCGTGATCGTCGAAGCGAGCGCCACCGACGCCTTGTTCGACAAGCCGCAGCAGGCCTACACGCGCGATCTCATCGCGGCCATTCCGCTGCCCGAGATCGATGCGAACTGGCTGGACATTCCTTCCGCCGCCAAGGCGCCGACATGAATGCATACGCACGCCGAAGAGCGGGCCTCGGGCGTGCGACCAAAAGACCCAAGTCCCGCCAAATGGAGAGGACTGACATGAAGACCACTATCGCAATTGCAACGCTGGCCGCCACGATGCTCGGCAGCGCCGGCATGGCCTCGGCGGATTCGATCCCGGGCATGCGCGGCCACGACCACACCGGCATCACCGTTCCCGATATGAAGCAAGCGGTCGACTTCTTCACCGAAGTGGTCGGCTGCAAGAAGGCGATGTCGTTCGGTCCGTTCGCCGACGACAAGGGCACCTTCATGCAGGATCTCCTGGGCGTCGACCCGAAGGCGGTGATCGAAGAGGTCACCATGGTGCGCTGCGGCTATGGTTCGAACATCGAGCTGTTCAAATACACAGCACCGGACCAGAAGAACCTGACGCCGAAGAACAGCGACATTGGCGGCTTCCACATCGCCTTCTATGTCGACGACGTCGCTGCCGCCAAAGCCTATCTCGAAGGCAAGGGCGTCAAGACGCGGATGGGGCCGCTGCCGGTCAAGGAAGGGCCGGCGGCCGGCCAGACCATCCTCTATTTCCAGGCGCCGTGGGGGCTGCAGCTGGAAGCGATCAGCTATCCCGACGGAATGGCCTATGAGAAGGACGCCGAGACGGTGCTGTGGAGCCCGAAGAACCCGGAAAAGTGATCCGGCAGCGCGCTTGCGCGATGACACGCAGGCGCGCTTTCGCCATGTCAGGACAATCGTTTTGATATAAAACTTTAAGCTTGAAATATCTTGTCGCCGGCGCGATACTGAACTCCAGCAAGCGAAGAGGAGATCGCAGACATGAAGGTTGCGGTTCTCGGCGGCGGACCAGCTGGCCTCTACTTTGCCATTTCGATGAAGCTGAGGGACGCCGCGCACGATGTGACGGTGTTCGAGCGCAACCGCGCCGACGACACGTTCGGCTGGGGCGTCGTGCTGTCGGCCGAGACGCTCGACAATCTGTCGAAAAACGACCCGGTCAGCGCTGTCTGGATCAAGAAGCACTTTGCCTACTGGGACGACATCGCCGTCATCCATGACGGCGTGCGCACGGTCTCGTCAGGTCACGGTTTCTGCGGCATCGGCCGCAAGCGGCTGCTGGTCCTGCTGCAGCGCCGGGCGCGCGAACTCGGCGTCAAGCTGATGTTCGAGACCGACATCGCCGATCCCAAACCTTACATGGAGACGCATGATCTGGTCGTCGCGGCCGACGGCCTCAACTCCAGGGCGCGCAACGCTTTCGTCGACATCTTCAAACCCGACATCGACACCCGCAAATGCAAGTTCGTCTGGCTCGGCACCAACCAGAAATTCGACGACGCCTTCACCTTCATCTTCGAGAAGACCGAGCATGGCTGGGTTTGGGCGCACGCCTACCAGTTCGACAGCGACACCGCGACGTTCATCGTCGAGTGCAGCGAACAGACCTGGACTGCTTTCGGCTTCAGCGCGATGTCGCAGCAGGAATCGATCGCTGTCTGTGAGCGGATCTTCGAAAAACATCTCGGCGGCCACGCGCTGATGACCAATGCCAACCATATCCGTGGTTCCGCCTGGATCAATTTCCCGCGCGTGCTGTGCGAGCGCTGGTCCTACAAGAATCTGGCGCTGATGGGCGATGCGGCGGCCTCAGCCCATTTCTCGATCGGCTCCGGCACCAAGCTGGCACTGGAAAGTGCCGTGGCGCTGGCCGAATATGTCGAAACCGAGCCGGACCTGGATGCCGCCTTCCGTAAATATGAGGATGCCCGCCGCACCGAGGTGCTGAAGCTGCAATCGGCGGCGCGCAATTCGCTGGAATGGTTCGAGGAGGTCGAGCGCTATCTCGGCCTCGATCCGGTGCAGTTCAACTATTCGCTTTTGACCCGCTCGCAGCGCATCAGCCATGAGAATTTGCGGCTGCGCGATGCCGAATGGCTGGGCGGTGCGGAGGAATGGTTCCAGCGCCAGGCGGGCGCCGGCGGCAACAGCCTGCGCCGCGCGCCGATGTTCGCGCCGTTCAAGCTGCGCGACATGAGGCTGCAGAACCGCGTCGTCGTTTCGCCGATGGCGCAGTACAAGGCCGTCGACGGCTGCCCGACCGACTGGCATTTCACCCACTACGCCGAGCGGGCCAAAGGGGGCGCCGGGCTCCTCTATATCGAGATGACCTGCGTCAGCCCGGAAGGTCGCATCACGCCCGGTTGTCCGGGATTCTATGCGCCCGAACATGAGGTGGCGTGGAAGCGGCTGGTCGATTTCGTCCACACCGAAACCGAAGCCAAGATCTGCGCCCAGATCGGCCATTCCGGCGCCAAAGGTTCGACCCGGCTTGGCTGGGAAGGCACCGACGTGCCGCTGGTCTCCGGCAACTGGCCGGTGATCGCCGCCTCGGCCGTGGCGTGGTCGCCGCAGAATCAGGTGCCGAAGGCGATGGATCGCGCCGACATGGACCGCGTGCGCGACGAATTCGTGGCTTCGGCCGAGATGGCCGATCGTTGCGGCTTCGACATGCTCGAGATCCACGCTGCGCATGGCTATCTCTTGTCGTCCTTCATCACGCCGGTCACCAACCGGCGCACGGATGAATATGGCGGTTCGCTTGACAATCGGATGCGCTATCCCCTCGAAATCTTCCGCGCGGTGCGCGCTGCCTGGCGGGCGGAGAAGCCGATCTCGATGCGCATTTCGGCCAATGACTGGGTGGGCATCGAGGGCGTCACACCGGCCGACGCGGTCGAGATCGCACGGCTGCTGCACGAGGCCGGCGTCGACATCTGCGACGTCTCGGCAGGCCAGACCTCGGCACTGGCCAAGCCTGTCTATGGCCGCATGTTCCAGACGCCGTTTTCCGACCGCATCCGCAACGAAGTCGGCATGGCGACGATGGCGGTCGGCAACATCTACGAGCCGGACCATGTCAATTCGATCCTGATGGCCGGCCGCGCCGATCTGGTGGCGCTGGCACGGCCGCATCTCGCCGATCCCTACTGGACACTGCACGCCGCCGTCACGCTCGGCGACCGTGGTGTCAAATGGCCGGATCCCTATC
>NZ_RZQY01000349.1:0-6115 GCF_003998575.1 Mesorhizobium sp. M7A.F.Ca.CA.001.10.2.1
AGTCGCTGCGCGACCAGGCCGAACTGGTGATGTCGTTCGGATTGTTGACATGGCCGCATCAGCTGGTGCGCGTGATGCTGGGAGAGCAGCTTTATCGGGCGGCCACCATCCTTTCGGGACATCCTTATCATCGCTCGTAAACCGGTGAATTGGTGCAGTACACCCGGATTTCCGCCCCAATGCCGAGGCAAGATTGCATCGAGTGGGCGGTTTCGAACATGGTTGATTGTTCGTTAACGAAGCCACGCATAGAGTCGGGCTTCAATGTCTGAAGACAGAAAATCAAGAACGGGCTCCTGGCGCGCGCGCTGCGGCATCGCGGTGGCGGTGCTTGTGCTGTCGCTGCATGCGGGGCGGGCGGAAAACACGCTCGACATGGCTCCCGATCCGGATCAGAGCCGGGCCGAATATGAACGGGTCTCGAAGGAGATCACGCTGTCGTCGGAACGATTGGCCAAACTCTCCGCCGATATCGCGACGATCAAGAAGGATCACGCCTCGATCACCGCCGCATTGATCCAGTCGGCGATGACCGAGCAGAAGCTCGGCCAGGACATCGAGGACATCGGCGCCCGGCTGGAAGGACTGAAGGGCCAGGAACAGAAGATCCGCGCCTCGCTGATGGCGCGGCGCGACGTTCTGGCCGAAGTGCTGGGCGCGCTGCAGCGCATGGGCCTCAACCCGCCGCCGGCGATCCTGGTCAAGCCCGAGGACGCGCTGTCGTCGGTGCGCAGCGCCATCCTGCTCGGCGCGGTGGTGCCGGAACTGCGCCAGCAGACCGATAGCCTGCTTGCCGATCTCAAGGAACAGACCAGGATCACGGCGTCGATCGAGGCCGAACGGGCGCGGCTGACGGCGGCGGTCGGCGACCAGACGGCGGAAAAGAAGCGGCTCGGCATGCTGCTGGAGGCCAAGCAGAAGCTCGAAGCCGACACGCAGACGCAAATGGCCGCCGAAAAGCAGCGATCCGAAGCGCTGGCGGCCAAGGCCGGCAGCCTGAAGGAGTTGATCGCGTCGCTCGAAGCGCAGGCCGACAAGAGCCGCAAGGCTGCCGATGCTGCCAAGGCCGCCGAGCAGAAGACGGCAAGCGGCGACAACACATCGGCGCCGGCGGAACTGGCGTCGCTGCCCGTTCCGGAAAGCAACCAACTTGCCGCCGCGGTGCCCTTTTCGGCCCTTCAGGGACAGATCGCGCTGCCGGTGACCGGCCGTATCAAGCGGCGATTCGGCGCCGATGACGGTAACGGCGCGGTGATGCTTGGCGACATGGTTGCGACACAATCGGGAGCCATCGTTACCGCGCCGGCGGATGGAAATGTGCTTTATGCGGGGCCGTTTCGCTCTTATGGTCAACTCTTGATCCTGAACGCAGGCGACGGCTATCATGTCGTTTTGGCGGGGATGAGCAGAATCAGCGTCGCGACCGGTCAATCAGTGCTTGCAGGAGAGCCGATCGGTGCGATGGGAGAGGCCCGGGTGGCGAGCACCTCGGTTTCGAAGAATGGAAATGCCACGCCGGAACTCTATGTCGAGTTCCGCAAGGATGGAAAACCCGTCGATCCGGCCCCATGGTGGGCGGACCGTTTTTCTGGAAGGACGTGAATAATGCGGAAACTGTCGCTTCTGTTTGCCGGTGCGCTGATGGGCGCGTCCGCCATGAGCCTGGTCTATGGCGCGCCCGGCTCGGCGGCGAACGCTGCAGGGTCGGAGACCTACAAGCAACTGGCGATCTTCGGCGATATCTTCGAGCGGGTGCGGGCACAGTATGTGACACCGCCCGACGACAAGTCGCTGGTCGAGAATGCCATCAACGGCATGCTGGCCTCGCTTGACCCGCACTCCTCCTACATGAATGCCGAGCAGGCGCAGGATATGCGCGTCCAGACCAAGGGCGAGTTCGGCGGCCTCGGCATCGAGGTCACCATGGAGAACGATCTGGTCAAGGTGATCACGCCGATCGACGACACGCCGGCCGCCAAGGCAGGCGTGCTGGCCGGCGACTACATCGCCAAGATCGACGGCGAAGAGGTTCGCGGCCTGACCCTCAACGATGCGGTCGACAAGATGCGCGGCCTGGTCAACACGCCGATCAAGCTGACCATCCTGCGCCAGGGCGCCGACAAGCCGATCGAACTGACGGTCGTGCGCGACATCATCAAGGTCAAGGCGGTCAAGTTCCGGGTGGAGAACGACATCGGCTACATGAAGATCACCTCCTTCACCGAAAAGACCTATGACGACCTCGAGAACGCCATCGACACCATCAAGAAGCAGATTCCCGACGACAAGCTGAAGGGCTACGTTCTGGATCTCCGCCTCAATCCAGGTGGCCTGCTCGACCAGGCGGTGAGCGTGTCCGATGCCTTCCTCAACCGCGGCGAGATCGTCTCGACGCGCGGCCGCGACCCCAAGGACGTCACCCGCTTCGACGCCAAGCCCAAGCAGGTCGACGACATCAACGGCAAGCCGATGATCGTCCTGGTCAATGGCGGTTCGGCCAGTGCGTCGGAAATCGTCGCCGGCGCGCTGCAGGACCTGCGCCGTGTCACGGTGGTCGGCACGCAGTCCTTCGGCAAGGGTTCGGTGCAGACCATCATTCCGCTCGGCGAGAATGGTGCGCTGCGGCTGACGACGGCGCTCTATTACACGCCGTCCGGCAAGTCGATCCAGGGCAAGGGCATCACGCCGGACATCAAGGTCGAACAGCCACTGCCGCCGGAACTGCAGGGCAGGGATCTGACACGTGGCGAATCCGATCTCAAGGGCCATATCAAGGGCGCCGACGAGAGCACGACGGGTTCGGGCTCGGCGGCCTATGTGCCGCCGGATCCGAAAGACGATCTGCAGCTCATCTATGCCGAGCAGCTGCTGCGTGGCCAGAAGACCGATCCGTCCTTCCCGCCCAATCCGCAAAAGGCGGTTCTCAACCAGTAAGGATCTGGAGCGGCGCACGCGCCGCCCCATCTTTCTGTTTGAGCCAGATGGAAGCAATGCGATGCTGCCGGGACCGAAAGGTTCCGGCAGTTTGATTCGGGGAGCGAGGCAAAGCTCCCAAGACATGGCGCGGGGTGCGCCGGAATTGATGAATTCGCGCATGTCTTTTCGAAGCGGCTTCGTCTTCGGAGCCATGTGCCCGGGGATTAGGCTTGGCTGATATCGGCAAGGACATCGAACGCCCGCTCGGACAGGCAGTCCGGTCGCCGCGCGCCGCCGGCAAGATCAGCGGCGGTGCGATCATGGCGACAGTGGCCGTGCTGGCGGTGGCCGGCGTCTCCGGCGCGATCGCGCTCAGGGAAAAACCGTTTAGAAAGCCGCAAGAGGTTGCCGTTTCAACGCCGAAAGTGACCGCGGCGGCCGAGCCTGCCGCCGCGCCGCCTGCATTGGCCCCGGCGGCACCGAAGCCGGAGGCGCCGGTCAAATCAGGCGGGCCGCAGATTATCCATGTGCAGACGGAGGAGGGCGATGGGCCGCCCAAGGCAGCGATCGTCATTCGCGATCCGTCGACCATCGGTCAGAACCTGAAGATCGCGCATATTCCCGACAAGGCGCTGATCGAGACCAGCGAGACCGGACCGTTGCCGGTGCGCGCCACGGATGGCAGGCGGCCGTTCGACGTCTATGCGCGGCCCTGGTCGGGCGGGCGCGGCGCACGGGTGGCGATCGTCATCGGCGGGCTTTCGGTTTCGCAGACCGGCACCCAGGCGGCCATCGCCAAGCTGCCGGCGGAAGTGACGCTGGCTTTCGCGCCGCAAGGCAACAGCATCGGCCGGTGGATGCAGGCAGCCAGGCAGAGCGGCCACGAGATCGTCATGCAGGTGCCGCTCGAACCGTTCGATTATCCGAAGGTAAATCCGGGCCGCAACACGCTGACGGTGGCGGCGAGCGCGGATGAGAACCTGAAGAGCCTGCACTGGGCGCTGTCGCGGACGACCAATTATACCGGCGTCATGAACTATATGGGCGCCCGCTTTTCCGCCGATGCCGCGGCGATGGAGCCGTTCATCGCCGAGCTCGGCAAACGCGGCCTCGCCTATATCGATGACGGCTCGTCGGCGCGCAGCCTGGCGCCGGACCTGGCGCTGAAGGATGGCGTGCCCTTCGTCGCCGGCGACATGGCGATCGATGCCGTGCAGGATCGCGGCGAAATCCTGAAGAAGCTAGACAGCCTGGAGGCGACCGCGCGGGCCAAAGGCACTGCCGTCGGCATCGGTTCGGCCTTCGACTTGACGGTCGATACCGTGTCGTCCTGGGTGGTCGAGGCCAAGAAGCGCGGCATAGAGATCGTGCCGATTTCAGCGGTGGCTATAGATCCGCAAAAAGGCTAGCCATCGTAAGACGGCTGGAAAGACTGACTGATGCCAAAGACGAACAAGATCGACCGCGAAACGCTGCCTTACCGTCCATGTGTCGGGCTGATGATCCTCAATGCCGAGGGCCTTGTCTGGGTCGGGCACCGGATTGCCGAACCGGACAGCGAATTTGCCGGCACGACGCAGCTCTGGCAGATGCCGCAGGGCGGCATCGACGAGGGCGAGGAGCCATTGCAGGCGGCCGAGCGCGAGCTCTATGAGGAGACCGGCATGCGAGGCGTCTCGCTGCTGGCCGAGGCGCCGGACTGGATCAACTATGATTTGCCGGACCATCTCGTCGGCATCGCCTTCAAGGGCCGGTATCGCGGCCAGACGCAGAAATGGTTCGCCTTTCGCTTCCACGGCGATGTCAGCGAGATCCAGATCAACCCGCCGCCGGGTGGCCACACCGCAGAGTTCGACAAATGGGCATGGCGGCCTATGCAGGACCTTCCCGACCTGATCGTGCCGTTCAAGCGCCATGTCTATGAGGATGTGGTGACGGCATTCCGGCATCTGGTGCAATAGCCGCTATACAACAACCGCGGTTGCCGCGCCGGCCCGGCGGTCCTATTGATGTATCCACTAGCACGCGAAGGGTCGCCATGAACGACGCCCCCCAAAAGTCCCCCCCAGAAGAGGTCACCGCCACAAGCGAAGTGGCGGCTGGGGCCATCCTCACCATCGATCTCGGTGCAATCCGTGAAAACTACCGGCGGCTGAAGGCGCGGTTGGGCGATGTTGCCTGCGCTGGGGTGCTCAAGGCGGACGGCTACGGCGTGGGCGCCGGCCAGGTCGCGGCGGCGCTGCTGCGCGACGGCTGCGATATCTTCTTCGTTGCGCTTCTGGGCGAAGGCGTCGCCCTGCGCCACTCGCTTGGGCCGGGCCCTGCCATTTTCGTGTTGAACGGCATTCCGCCCGGTGCCGAGCCGGACGCCGTGGCAGCAAACCTTTGCGCTGTTATCAACAGCCCCGAGCAACTGGCGGCTTGGCGTGTGACGGCTCGCCGCGCCGGCCGAAAACTGCAGGCCGCGATCCAGGTCGACAGCGGCATGTCGCGGCTCGGCATGGCGCCTCGGGATGTGGATCGCATCGCCGCCGACCCGCAGGCCTTCGACGGCATCGACATCCGTTACGTGATGAGCCATCTGGCCTGCGCCGACGAGCCGGAGCATCCGGCCAATGAGAAGCAGCGGCTGGCGTTCGAGCGGCTGCGCAAGATGCTGCCGGAGGCGCCGGCATCGCTGACCAATTCCTCCGGCATCTTTCTTGGGGAGCGCTTTCACTACGATCTCGCCCGCCCCGGTGCCGCGCTCTACGGCATCAATCCGACGCCGGCAAAGTCCAATCCGATGCTGCCGGTGGTGCGGCTGCAGGCAAAGGTGGCACAGACGCGCAGCGTCGAAAAAGGCGCCGGCGTCGGCTATGGCCACACCTATCATGCGCAAGGCCCGCTCAGGCTGGCGACGATTTCGTTCGGCTACGCGGATGGCTGGCAACGCCGCGCCGCGTCCGCCGCCTGGTTCGAGGGCGTGCGGCTGCCTTTCCTCGGGCGGGTGTCGATGGATTCGATCATTCTCGACATTTCCGCCCTGCCGGTCGGCAGGCTGCGCGAGGGTGATCTCGTCGAACTGCTCGGTCCCTCGCAAAGCGTCGATGACGCCGCCGGCCATGCCGGCACCATCGGCTACGAGATCCTGACCAGCCTCGGCCCGCGCTTCCATCGGCGCTATGTCGGCGGTTGAGCGGTTTGGCCGCGCTTGACA
>NZ_RZQY01000034.1:0-19785 GCF_003998575.1 Mesorhizobium sp. M7A.F.Ca.CA.001.10.2.1
GGCTGAGGCCGATCAGCGCGCTGGTCGACATCACCAATTACGTCACCTTCGACCGCGGCCGCCCGCTGCATGTGTTCGACGCCAGCAAGGTTGCCGGCAATCTCGTCGTGCGCCGCGCGCGCGATGGTGAAAAGGTGCAGGCGCTCGATGGCCGCGAATACACGCTGACGCCGGAAATGTGCGTCATCGCGGATGACAACGGCGTCGAGTCCATCGCCGGCATCATGGGCGGCGAGCATTCGGGCTGCGACGAGAACACATCAGATGTGCTGATCGAATCCGCCCTTTGGGATCCGATCACCACGGCGCGCACCGGCCGCACGCTCGGCATCATCACCGACGCGCGTTACCGTTTCGAGCGCGGGGTGGACCCCGAATTCATGGTTCCCGGCGTCGAGCTGGCAACGAAACTGGTGCTCGATTTCTGCGGCGGCACGCCGACCGAAATGGAAGTCGTCGGTTATGCCGGCCACAAGTCGAAGATCGTTTCCTTCCCGCTTTCGGAAGTGAAGAGGCTGACCGGCATCGAGGTTCCCAAGGCGGAAAGCCTCGACATCCTGTCGCGCCTCGGCTTCAAGCCGGAGGGATCGGGCGATGTGGTCAATGTCGCCGTGCCGTCCTGGCGCCCCGACGTCGACGGCAAGGCAGACCTGGTCGAGGAAGTCATGCGCATCCATGGTGTCGACAACATCGCACCGCAGCCGCTCGGTGCGCATGACGCGGTCAATGCAAGGATCCTCACCACGCTGCAGGTCCGTACCCGCACCGCCAAGCGCGCGCTTGCCGTGCGCGGCATGATGGAAGCCGTCACCTGGTCGTTCATTCCGGCCAAGCACGCCGAGCTGTTCGGCGGCGGCCAGACCGCGCTGAAGCTCGCCAACCCGATCGCCGCCGACATGTCCGACATGCGGCCGTCGCTGCTGCCGGGCCTGATTGCTGCTGCCCAGCGCAATGCCGACAAGGGCATCGGCGACGTGGCGCTGTTCGAAGTCTCGGGCACCTATGAGGGCGACGGCGCCGACCAGCAGCGGCGCGTGGCCGCCGGCGTGCGCCGCGGCACCGCCAAGCTCGACGGCTCAGGCCGCAACTGGGCCGGCAATTCGGGTGCGGTCGGCGTGTTCGACGCCAAGGCCGACGCGATCGCCGCACTGGAAGCCTGCGGTGCGCCTGTCGACCGGCTGCAGATCGAGGCCGGCGGCCCGGCCTGGTATCATCCCGGCCGTTCCGGCACGATCAAGCTCGGTCCGAAAACCGTGCTCGGCACCTTCGGCGAATTCCACCCGAAGACGCTGGAAGGCCTCGATGTTTCCGGCCCGCTGTGCGGCTTCGAAGTGTTTGTCGATGCCGTGCCCGAGCCGAAGGCCAAGCCGACGAAAACCAAGCCGAAACTGGAACTGTCCCCCTTCCAGGCGGTCAAGCGCGACTTCGCTTTCGTCGTCGACAAAACGGTCGAGGCCGGCACGCTGGTGCGCGCGGCGCTCGCCGCCGACAAGAAGCTCATCACCGCCGTCTCGGTCTTCGACATCTTCGAAGGCGCTTCGCTGGGCGAGGGCAAGAAATCGATCGCCATCGAAGTGTCGATCCAGCCGGTTGAAAAGACACTGACCGACGAGGATTTCGAGGCACTGGCCAAGCGTATCGTCGAGAATGTCGGCAAGCAGGCCGGTGGCGTTCTGAGGACGTAGCGCCCAAGGCGACTGAACTGTTAGCGATGGGGCTGCTCATCCGTCTACGGGACGGATAAGCAGCCGTTGCCGCAATGGTCAGAACCCGCCGCCGACCCTCAGGCCAAAGGCATGGCTGTAGCTGTCTTGAAAGCCGATTGTGCCGCGATAATCGAGCCCGATGGATAACCCTTGGTGCAGCAGCAGATCGGCGCCCAGGCCGATCATCACCTGGTCACTCGCCAAAGGCTGCGTCTGGAAGCCATAGACAAGGCCATCCGGACTATCCGCGTAGCGGATATCGACGTCGCTCGAGCCGGAGAATTCGTGAGTGTATTCAAACCGGAAGCGTGGTGTGAAGACGCCGAGGGCCACCGGCATGTCATAGCCGCCGGCAAGGCCAAGCGTGCCGCCGAGGCTGTCGACGCTCTGCTTGCCGAAGCTCAGCGAATAGATGCCTGCTCCGGTTTCGGTAAACGCGTCGAGGCTCGAAGAGGATGTCGTCAACCTGGCGAACGGAGTGAGTCGCAGCCCGCCGACGCTATGATCGAAACCGGCAGTCAGCGAGCCGAAAATCTGGTCGCCGTCACGCTGACCGTCGGCAAAGCCGCCAACACTTGTCACGAAGCGCTTCGAATCGAAGCTGAACGAACCGTAGCCGGCCAGGGCATCGAGAAACAGGTTTTCGGCCGGGCGATAGCTTGCATAGAGCGTCGCGCTGTAGGCCTCGCCGGAACTCTCGGTGCCATTGCCGCCAATGTCGCTGTCGTCGCTGGAGTAGCCGACGGCCAGACCGGCGACGAAACGGTCGTTGAAACGGTAGTCGATGCCGGTGGTCATGTTGATCGAAACGGAGTCCCGCTCCGCGCTATCATCAGGCGAACTATGGCCGAGATCGATGTGGCCGCCGGCCCACAAGCCGAAGCCCAGCTTTGCCGCTTCGCCCCCACAATCGGATCCGTCTGGAAAGTCGACGCTGGCGGCATTGCCATCGGCGCCTTGGCCAGACAGTTCGAGCCCATTCGCAAAGGCCTTGCGGCACGCCTCGCTTCGCAAAGCGCCCATGCGATGGTTGATATTGTCTGTCTGCCCGGCGGCGAATTGCTGCACCGCTTGCGCCTGGGCATTGAGCAGCCCGGCGACCTCCGGATCGTCGGAGGGGTCCGGCCGCGTGGTGACGGTGATGGTCACCGTGGCCGGATCGGAAACGCCGCCGGGGCCGGTCAGTGTGTACGTTACGATGACGGTGCCTGAAAACACCGGCGAGGACGCGAAGGTCAGTAGGTAGTTGGGCGCGCCGGACAGCGTCGCCGTGCCGCCCTCGGCGGGGGCGCTGGACATGATCGCCGCGGCGCTGAATGGTTCGCCGGTAGCACCCGGCGTCAACGGCAGCGAAGCTGACATGCCGGCAACGATCGTCATGGTCAGTGACGGCGCCGTCGGTCGGGGCGCCGCAGCGATGTCCAGCGTATACTCGCGCCTTGCCCTGTTCTCGGAGGTGTCGAACACATCGACGGCAAAGGCAAATGATCCGCTCTCGGTCGGCGTGCCGCCGAGTGTGCCATCGGTTGCGAGCGAAACGCCTTCGGGCAGATTTCCGATGATCCGCTGAAACGTGTAAGGCGCGCCCACACCGCCGGTTGCGGTCAGCATCTGGCTATAGGGCTGCCCAACCTGGCCATTGGGCAAAGCTGCCGGTGAAATTACGATGGGCGGGCCAGTGGTGATCGCAAGCGTGTAGTCGCGTTCGCCGTTGTTGCCGACATGGTCCGTCGCCCGAATCCTGAAACTGTAGACGCCGGGGACCGCTATGACCGGCCCGGAGAGGACGCCGGCACTGCTGAAGGCGACGGGCATGGAGCCCGAAACGATCGAGAACGTAAAGGGGCCGCCAGCACCACCCGAAGCCGTCAGCGCCTGGCTATAGGGCTGGCCAATCTGCGCGCCGGGCAAGGCAGCTGGTGAAATGACGACCGGGTTGTCCGCGATCACGATGGTGTAGTCGTGTTCGCCGCTGTTGCCGACATGGTCTGTCGCCCGGACCCTGAAACTGTAGACGCCGGGGGCGGCTATCACTGGCCCTGAGAGGACGCCGGCACTGCTGAAGGCGACGGGCATGGAGCCCGAAACGATCGAGAACGTGTAGGGACCGCCAGCGCCACCCGAAGCCGTCAGCGCCTGGTTATACGGCTGGCCAATCTGCCCGCCGGGCAACGCAGCAGGCGAAATCAAGACCGGGTTGTCCGCGATCACAATCGTGTAGTCGCGTGTGCCGGTGTTGCCGACCTGATCTGTCGCCAGGACTCTGAAATTATAGGTGCCGGGGGCGGCTATCACTGCCCCGGAGAGGACGCCGCCGCTGCTGAAGGAGACCGGCGTGACCCCCGAAGTGAGCGCGAACGTGTATGGCCCGCCAGCTCCGCCTGAAGCCATCAGCGTCCGATCATAGTGCTCACCAACTCTCCCATCCGGCAGCGTGGCCGGGGAAATCACGATCGGCTCCGCCGCAGCACTTGCATTGAGCGAGGCTGCGATCAGAACGCAGAAGGTCGCGGCAATCCAGAACCACTTCGCAGTCAATTTTGCCCTGTCGATCGGTCCTCTCGACGATGCTGCTGGCCAAACCGACGATATCTGCATGCCCAGGCTACCCCAGCCGGTGTGGAAAATTCCAATAGCAATCGTCCATGCCGGCAGATGGGCAGACGCGCATAGTCGTCAGATGACGAGGGTGGGGCTGTTTTAGGGCCAGGCCGAGCATCATGGTCCGGTCACGTTGCAATCTGGCCACATCTTTGGTGGCGCTATGGGCGAAGCATTGCGGATACTTGCCGAATCGCTCTCCAAAGGGCGATGGATCCTCTCTCCTATTCGGGCCTTCCTCTTGAAGAGCAGCGCGCGGCATTTCTCGCCATCGTGCTTGCCGACCCGCTGTTACGCGACGCGCTGGCGCGGGCTCGCACGCTCGACCTGCCGGACTGGCTGGTGGTTTCCGGCGCGCTCTACAACAGTGTTTGGAACCATCTGACCGGCAAGCCTTCGGGGTATGGCATCAGGGATGTCGACCTGTTCTACTTCGATGACAGCGACCTCTCCTACGAGGCCGAGGACGCCGTTATTCGCCGCGCGGAGAAGCATTTCGAAGGACTGCCGCTGCCGGTCGAGGTGCGCAATCAGGCGCGGGTGCATCTTTGGTATCCGCAGAAGTTCGGGTGGCCTTGCCCGCGCTATTCGAACGCCAGCGATCCCGTCTGCTATTTCGCGTCGAAGACGCACGCCGTCGGGGTTCGATACGATGCTGACGGGCAGCTGGTGTTGGTGGCGCCGTTCGGGCTGGATGATGTTTTTTCGTTCCGCATCACACCGAACCGGGTGATGGACAATCAGAAGACGCATGAGGCGAAGGGCAGACGCGCCCAGGAGTATTGGCCGGAGATCACTGTCGTGCCTTGGTAGGAAATGTCGGCAGGGCAGAGGGCGCGCTTCACGCCAGCGTCTCCCACCTTTTGCACCGCGCTGCGTACGAAAAGGGGGCGCCCGGCGCCCCTTTCGCTTACTCGCAGTTTTTACCCATTCACCAGCGCCAGCAACTCCTCAGTATAGCGCTTGCCCATAACCTTGTTGGGCGACAGCGCGTCACCAATAGCCTGCACCTCGGCCGCGCTTAGCTCGATGTCCGCCGCCGCCGTGTTCTGCTCCAGATGGCGTATCTTGCGCGCGCCGGGGATCGGTACGATGAAATCGCCCTGGTGCAGCACCCAGGCCAGCGCCAGCTGTGCCGAGGTCACGCCCTTTTCAACAGCCAGCTTTTCCAAGGTGGCGATGACAGCGGCGTTGGCTTCCATCGCCTCGGCCTGGAAGCGCGGCAAGGTCCGGCGCCAGTCGCCGTCGCTCAAGGCCTCGGGCTTGGCGATCGTGCCGGTCAGCAGCCCACGGCCGAGCGGGCTATAGGGAACGAAGCCGATGCCGAGCTCGCGGCAGACGGCGAACACCTCGTCTTCCGGGTCGCGGCTCCACAGCGAATATTCGCTCTGCACGGCCGATGCCGGATGCACGGCATGGGCCCGGCGAATGGTCGCGGCACTCGCCTCGGACAGGCCAAGCGCGCGCACCTTGCCCTCGCGCACCAGTTCGGCCATGGCGCCGACCGTATCCTCGATTGGCACGTTGGGGTCGACACGGTGCTGGTAGTAGAGGTCGATCACATCGGTGCCCAGCCGTTTCAGCGAGGCCTCGGCGACCGCTTTGACGTGCTCGGGGCGGCTGTCGACGCCCGCCATGCGGTCGAGGCCTGTACCTTCCTCCAGAATCCGGAAGCCGAATTTTGTCGCGATCGTCAGATGATCACGCACCGGCTTCAGCGCCTTGCCGAGCAGAATCTCGTTCTCGAAGGGGCCATAGACCTCCGCCGTGTCGAAGAAGTTGACGCCGATATCGACGGCGCGGTGCAGCGTGGCGATCGCATCGGCTTCCGCTTGGCCGCCATAGGCGAAGCTCATGCCCATGCAGCCGAGGCCGACGGGGTAGACGTTCAATTCAGTTCCTAGCTTGCGGGTTTGCATAACGCGTCTCCTTGTTGCGATGTGGGAGAAATAGCGCCTTGCCTTGTGTTCGATAATCGGCTTCCATCCGCACGGGCTGTACTAAAAGATAGATCAATGAATCGCGCGCATCTTTCCCAATTGGCCGTGCTGGCAACTGTCGCTCAATGCGGCAGCTTTCGGGGCGCCGCCAGGGAATTGGCCATCGCGCCTTCGGCTGTCAGCCACGCGGTATCCAGCCTGGAGGCGCGGCTTGGCGTTCGGCTGCTGGCGCGCAGCACACGCAGCGTCGCGCCGACCGAAGAAGGTGCGCAGTTGCTGGAGCGGTTGCGGCCGGCGCTGTCGGAGATCGACCTGGCGCTGGAGACGGCAATCGAGACGCGCGACCGGCCGGCCGGCAATCTGCGCCTGACCGTGCCGCGCACGGCAGCGCATTTGGCGCTGACGCCACGGCTGGGCGCCTTTGCGTCGGCCTATCCCGACATCGTGCTGGAGATCGTCATCGAGGACCGCTTCACCGACGTGGTGGAAGGCGGCTTCGATGCTGGCGTCCGGCTTGGCGAGAGCCTGCAGCGCGACATGATCGCGGTGCGCATCGGGCCGGACCTTCGCGGCGCGGTGGTCGGCGCCCCGGTCTATTTCGAGGTCAACCCCAAGCCGCGCCACCCGCGCGACCTGGCCGGCCACCGCTGCATCCGCTTCCGCTTCTCCAGCGGCATCCTCTACCGCTGGGAGTTCGAGAAAGGCCGCGAGACGATCGAGATGGCGGTGGAGGGACCGCTGATCCTCGACGAGGACCATCTGATCGCCCAGGCGGCGGTCGACGGCGCCGGGCTCGCCTTCGTCTTTGAGGACTATGTCCGCGCACCGCTCGCCGACGGCAGGCTGATCCGCGTGCTGGAGGACTGGTGCCCGCCCTTCGACGGCTTCTTTGTCTATTATCCGAGCCGCCGTCAGATGCGGCCAGCGCTCAGGGCCTTTGTCGATTTCTTCAAGGTGAGTGGATAAAGCGGGCTCGCCCCCCCTTGGTGGAAGATAACCGGCATCGCGGTCGTTCACCAACGATGCAAACATCGATCACCAACAGCACCACCCGCTATGGCTGGGGCGCGATCATTCTTCACTGGCTGATTGCGCTGATCTTCATCGGCCAGTTCGCTCTCGGCTTCGTCATGGTGCGGGTGACCAGCCAGCGCACCGCCTTCGAACTGATCCAGCTGCACAAATCCTTCGGCTTCCTGCTGCTCGGCCTGATCATCCTGCGCATCGTCTGGCGCTACGGCAATACAACGCCGGCGCTGCCGCGCTCGGTCGGGACTTTGGAACGTCGGGCGGCACCGTTGGCCCATTTTGCGCTCTACGCGTTCCAGCTTGCCTTGCCCTTGTCCGGGTGGGCGCTCGTGTCGGTCTCGATGCTGGAGATACCCAGCCTGCCGTTCAACCTGTTCGTCATGCCGAACCTGCCGCTGGCCGAATCGGATGGTGCCGAAAGCTTCTGGGCGGCGGCGCATTGGTATCTTGCCTATGCCGGCATGGCGCTTGTGGCTCTCCACGTTGCGGCGGCACTGCGGCATCATTTCCAGCTCAGGGATGGCGTGCTCATGCGCATGATCACGCCTTCGTCAGATCCGGAATAGAGCGAGCGGTTCATTCGTTCATGGAGTGAGGGCGCAGGAATGCGCTGCCTCCAACAAGGAACATCCCCATGTACACGCGCATCCTCGGATTTGCGGCGGTCGCCGCTTGCCTCGCCATGCCTGTTTCAGCGGCCGTCGCGCTTGGTGACGCCGCCGGCAGCTATTCGATCAGCCCGGCCAACTCCAGCATCCGCTTCTCCATCGGCAAGGTCGGCGGCGGCGGCCTGAATGGCGCCTTCGCCCGCTTCAAGGGCTCGATCCGCATCGACAACAGCGATGTCGGGCACTCGCAGGTCAATTTCACCATCTTTCCCGAAAGCGTTGGCACCGGCCAGAGCCGTATCGATGCCTTCCTGCGCTCCGACGCGGTGTTCGATGCCGCCAACAACCCGGAGATCCAGTTCCGCTCTACCAGCGTGACCCGAACCAGCGACACCACGGCCCTCGTCAGCGGCCGGCTGACGGCGCGCGGCAAGACGTTTCCGGAAAAGTTCATGGCCGAGCTTGGCGGTCTCAAGGCCGGGACGATCAAATTCCATGTCACCGGCAAGGTGCTGAGGTCGCGCTACGGCATGGATGTCGGCACGCCAATCTATTCCAACATCGTCGACTTCGACATGACGCTGACCGGCAAAAGGGGCTGACCCTCGTCATTGGCTTTTCCGGCGATTTCGGGCAAACCTCGTTGCCTGTAATTGTGATGGAGAAGCCTGATGTTCCGATGGGGTGTGTTGTCGACGGCCAAGATCGGCCGCGAGCATTTGTTGCCGGCGATGGTCGAGGCGGAGAACGGCGTGCTGTCGGCGATCGCCAGCCGTGACCTGTCGAAGGCCAAGGCGCTGGCCGAGCGCTTCGGCGCGCGCCATACCTTCGGCTCCTATGAGGAACTGCTTGCCTCCGACGAGGTCGATGGCGTCTACATCCCGTTGCCGACCTCGCAGCATGTCGAATGGGCGGCCAAGGCCATCGAAGCCGGCAAGCACGTGCTGGTCGAAAAGCCGCTGGCGCTCGACGCCAAGGACATCCTGCCGCTGATCAAGCTGCGCGACCAGAAAAAGGTGCTGGTCTGCGAGGCCTTCATGGTCATCTACCACCCGCAATGGATCAAGGTACGCGACCTCATCGCCAGCGGCGCCATCGGCCGGCTGCGCCATGTGCAGGGTGCCTTCTCCTACTACAATGTCGACCCCAGCAACATGCGCAACCAGCTCGATCTCGGCGGTGGTGCGCTGCCCGACATCGGCGTCTACCCGACCGTGTCGACGCGCTTTTCGACCGGCAAGGAGCCGCTGCGCGTGCAGGCGACGATCGAGCGCGACAAGACATTCGGCACCGACATCTACTCCTCGATCCGCGCCGATTTCGGCGACTTCGAGCTGTCGTTCTATCTGTCGACGCAGATGGCGGCGCGCCAGGTGATGGTGTTCCACGGCGAGAAGGGTTTCATCGAGCTGTTCTCGCCCTTCAATGCCGGGCTCTACGACCACCACCGCGTCGAACTGCACAACCAGAACCACACCGAGACGCAAGTGTTCCGCTTTCCCGGCACGCAGCAATACCGGCTGGAGGTCGAGACCTTCGCGCGTGCGGCACAGGGCGGCAAGGAGCGCGTCTTCACGCTGGAGGAATCCGTGCTCAACCAGAAAGTCATCGATGCCATCTTCCGCGCCGGCGGCAAAGAAGGCTGGGAGACAGTCTGACCCCTTGCATTGAAGTAGCCGGCTAATTCTGGGAGGAAAGATGGCTGACGATGCGGACGTGATCATTGTCGGCGCCGGTCTTGCAGGGCTGGTTGCCGCCGCCGAGCTTGCCGAGGCCGGCAAGAAAATCATCATTGTCGACCAGGAGCCGGAGCAGTCGCTGGGCGGTCAGGCGTTCTGGTCGTTCGGCGGCCTTTTCCTCGTCAATTCGCCCGAGCAGCGGCGCATGCGCATCCGCGATTCGCATGACCTGGCGTTGGAAGACTGGCTGGGCACCGCGGCTTTCGATCGGCCGGAGGATTTCTGGCCGCGCAAATGGGCGGAAGCCTATGTCGGTTTCGCCGCCGGCGAGAAACGCTCCTGGCTGATGCAGCGCGGCCTGAAATTCTTTCCTGTGGTCGGCTGGGCCGAGCGGGGCGGCGGCAATGCAATCGGCCACGGCAATTCGGTGCCGCGCTTTCACATTACCTGGGGCACCGGCCCCGGTGTGCTCGAACCGTTCGCCCAGCGCGTGCGCGAGGCCCAAAAGCGCGGATTGATCAGTTTCAAATTCCGCCACCGCGTCAATGAACTGACGCGGACGGGTGCTGTTGTGACAGGTGTGCGTGGCGACATCCTGCAGCCCAGCGATGTCGAGCGCGGCCACAAGAGTTCGCGCGAAATATCAGGCGATTTCGAGCTTCACGCGCAAGCGGTGATCGTCGCCTCCGGCGGCATCGGCGCCAACCATCAACTGGTGCGGGAGAATTGGCCCAAACGGCTGGGCGCCGCACCGAAGCGCATGATCACCGGCGTGCCCGATCATGTCGACGGCCGCATGCTGGCGATCACGGAACGGGCCGGCGGTTCGATCATCAACCGTGACCGCATGTGGCACTATGTCGAGGGCATCAAGAATTGGGCGCCGGTCTGGACCGATCATGCGATCCGCATCCTGCCCGGCCCGTCATCGCTGTGGCTCGATGCGCGCGGCAAGCGCCTGCCGATGCCGCTCTATCCCGGTTTCGACACGCTGGGCACGCTCTCCCACATCATGAGCACCGGCTTCGATTATTCCTGGTTCATCCTGACCAAAAAGATCATCCAGAAGGAGTTCGCGCTGTCGGGCTCCGAGCAGAACCCCGATTTGACCGGCAAGAGCTGGCGCCAGGTGCTCGGCCGCGCCACATCGGGCATTCCGGGCCCGGTCAAGGCGTTCATGGAGAAGGGCGAGGATTTCATCGTCGAGGCCGACTTGCCGACGCTGGTCGCGCGCATGAACGCGCTGGCCGGCGGCGAGCCGCTTCTTGAGGTAGCCCAGGTCGAGCGCGAAATGCGCGCCCGCGACCGGCAGCTCAACAACCCGTTCTCCAAGGACATGCAAATCACCGCTCTGCGCGGGGCGCGCGCCTATCTCGGCGACCGGCTGATCCGCACGGCCAAGCCGCACAAGATGCTCGATCCGGCAAACGGCCCGCTGATAGCGGTGCGCCTCAACATCCTGACCCGCAAGACGCTGGGCGGCCTGCAGACCGATCTCGACAGCCGCGTGCTGGGTGCCGATGGCCAGCCTGTTGCGGGACTCTACGCCGTCGGCGAAGCCGCCGGTTTTGGCGGCGGCGGTGTGCATGGTTATGCGGCGCTTGAGGGCACCTTCCTCGGCGGCTGCATCTTTTCCGGCCGCAGCGCCGGTCGTGCGGCGGCCGCTTCGGTGGGATGAGCCGGGGCCGGTCGGTCCTCAGAGTCCAGCCGCGATCACCAGCGCCAATCGCCCTGTCCAAGCGCGGTCACCGCATCGACGATCCGGGTGAAGCTTGCGCGGGCGCGGCCGACCGTGTGCCGGCCTCGGAGATAACCATGCACCAGCCCCGTTTCCTCGAACCAGGTTGCGCGTCCGCCCGCCGCCACGACCAGGTCGTGATAGCTCTCGCCATCCGACGACAGCGGGTCGCACTCGGCGGTGATCAGTACTGTCGGCGGCAGGTTGGAGAAGTCGGTGTCGGCGAGCGGCGACAGCGTGATGTCCCCGGTCCTATCCACGCCGCTGGTGCGGATGTGCTTGTAGAATTCGAGATCGCGCACGGTCAGCATCGGCGCTTCGGCGTGCTTGACATAGGAGCCTTTCGCGCGGTCTCCGCCGAGGCCGGGATAGATCAGCACCTGGCCAAACGGCCTTTTCGAACGGTCACGCGTGGCGTGACTGACGGCGGCGCAGAGATTGCCGCCGGCGCTGTCGCCGCACAGCACGATAGAATGATCGCGATTGGCGGCGGCCCATTCGAAGGCGCTCATCGCATCGTCGAAGGCCGCCGGATGCAGATGCTCCGGCGCCAGCCGATAATCGACCGAGACCACCTCATAGCCGGTGCGGGCACAGAGCTCGGCGCAGACATCGTCGTGGCTGTCCAGCCCACCGAGGATGAAGCCGCCGCCATGGACATAGAGCACCGTCACCGCAGCTTTGTGTGTGCTTCGGTAGGTGCGGATCGGGATGTCGTGCGTGGGCGTCGCAATGGCTGAGGTTTCGACCGCCACGCCTTCGGGATAGCCGGCAAAGAATTCGCGGCACATGCGGTCATAGATCCCGCGCTGCTGCGCGATCGTGTAGTCGATCGTGTCGGGCGGATAGTAAGAATTGGTCCGCTCTATGAACGCCCAGGTCTCGGCGTCGATGAGGGTTTTGTAATCGGTCATGGGTGCTGGAAAGGCGCCCAAGGCTGAGCCAGGGCGCCCCCCTCTGTCCTGCCGGACATCTCCCCCTCAAGGGGGGAGATCGGATGTTGCGAAAACTTTCGCCAACCTTCTGCGTCGCAAGAAGAGTGCAGAGATCGAAGCTGCCAATCTCCCCCCTTGAGGGGGAGATGGCCGGCAGGCCAGAGGGGGGTAAGCGCCATCGTTCCGGCGGTATCCACTACTTCCCCTTCCAAACCGGCTCACGCTTCTCCGCAAAAGCGCGAAAACCCTCCATGCCATCCTCGGAGCCGTAGAGGGCATCGACCGTCGGCAGCTGGCGGCGGGTCACCTTGTTCATGGCGTCCTGGAAGGTCAGCGCCTCGGCCACACGCGCGGTCTCCTTGATCGCTGCAAAGACCAGCGGCGGGCCGCCTGCGAGCAGCCGGGCGATCTCCCAGACACGGTCCTCGAGCTTCTCCTTGGGCAGCACTTCGTTGACCAGGCCCCAGCGATGCGCCTCGGCCACATCCATCCAGCGGCCGGTCAGCAGAAGGTCCATGGCGACATGGTAGGGGATGCGCTTCGGCAGTTTGATCGTTGCCGCGTCGGCCAGCGTGCCGGCGCGGATTTCGGGGAGCGCGAAGGAGGAATGATCGGAGGCATAGATGAGGTCGCAGGACAGCGCCAGCTCGAAGCCGCCGCCGACCGCCATGCCGTTGACGCAAGCGATCACCGGCTTGTTGAGGTCGCGCAATTCTTGCAGCCCGGCAAAGCCGCCGACGCCATAGTCGCCATCGACGGCATCGCCGCCGGCAGCGGCTTTGAGGTCCCAGCCGGCACAGAAGAACTTGTCGCCGGCGGTCTTGACGATGGCGACGCGCAATTCCGGATCGTCTCGGAATGCCTTGAAGGTCTCACCCATCAGCCGAGAGGTCTTCAGGTCGATGGCGTTGGCTTTGGGCCGGTCGAGGGTGACCTCGAGGATGGTGCCCTCGCGGCGGGTCGAAATGACGTCAGACATTCTTGTTCTCTCCCAGCACCAGCAGTGCGTCGGCGATCCAGGCGCCCTTGCCTTCGCTGCAGACGATCAGCGGGTTGATGTCGAGTTCCTCGATCTCACCGGCATTCTGCTGCACGAAGGCGGCAATGCCCGAAATGGCATCGATGGCAGCCGCGACATCGGCTTTTGGCCGGCCGCGATAGCCCTCGAGCAGCGGGAACAGTTTCAGGCCGCGCAGCGCCGCCTCGATATCGTCGCGCGTCGCCGGCAGCATCAGCGTGACGCTGTCGCGCAACAATTCGACCAGCACGCCGCCGGTGCCCAAGGTCATCACCGCACCGAACATCGGGTCGCGGGTGAAGCCGACGATGAGCTCGGCGACACCGTCGCGCACCATGCGCTCGACATAGAGCCCGGTGCCGAGCGGCAAGAGGTCATGCGCCGCGGTGCTGACGGATTCGGCATCCCTGAGGTTGAGCCTGACGGCGCCAACTTCGGATTTGTGGCTGACGCCGAGCGCCTTCAGTGCGACGGGAAAGCCGAGCGCCATCGACGAAATCACCGCCTCGACCGCATTGGCGGCCCGTTCGCCTTTCGGCACCGGCAGGCCGGCCTTGATCAGCCGCGATTTTGCTTCGGCCTCGTCGGGCGTGACATGGTCGCCACCAGGCGCACCGGCAGCAGAAGTGTCGATCGGCTGCGCCTGCGGTTCGGCCCAAGCCCAGCCGATGAAGGCCGCCGCCCCGGCGGCATCCATGGCTTCCGAAATGCCGAACAACGGCACCATGCCGCGCGCCATCAGTTCGGCGGTGTACTCCTCCGGCAGGTTTTCCGGCAGCGACGAGACGATCGCGCCATGCGCCTTGTTGGTCTTCAGCGCCGATTCGAAGGCGCGCAGCGTCGCCCACCAATCGGTGACCGAACAACGATCAGGTCGCGGAAAATCCAGCACCAGCATGTTGAGGTCGAAGCCGCCCGACACCATTGCGGTGAAGGTGGCGGTCATCGCCGGCTCGTTGTTCCAGATGAAGGTGTGATAGTCCAAGGGATTGGCGACCGCGACCAGCGGCCCGAGCGTCGATTTGACATGGGCGCGGTGGCTGTCGGTCAGCACAGGGAAATTGACCCAGCGCCCTTCGGCGCTGTCGGCCATGACAGAGGCCTCGCCGCCGGAGCAGCTCATCGACGACAGCCTATAGCCGGGCAAAGGTCCGGTGATGTGCAGCAGCTTCAGCGCTTCGATGAAGGCGGGAATCGAATCGACACGCGCAATGCCGAGCCGCCGCAGGAACGCACCCGAGGCCGCATCCGAGCCGGCCAGCGACGCGGTATGCGAGACGGTCGCCTGCCTGGCCTGTTCGGAACGGCCGACCTTCATGGCGATGATCGGCTTTTTCAGCTCGCGCGCCCGTGCTGCCAGCCGCTCGAAGCCGGCTACCGAATCGAAAGCCTCGATGTGCAGGCCGAGCGACGTGACCCGCTCGTCCTCGATCAGGCCAAGCGCCATTTCGGACAGCCCGGTCTGCGCCTGGTTTCCGGCGGTCATCAGGAAAGCGATCGGCAGGCCGCGCCTTTGCATCGTCATGTTGATGGCGATGTTGGAGGACTGGGTGATGATGGCGACGCCCTTGCCGCCCTCGGCCAGTCTTATGCCGCCATGCTGGTCGGGCCACAGCAGCGCGCCGTCGGCATAATTGATCAGGCCGTAGCAATTCGGCCCGATGATCGGCATCGAGCCGGCTGCCGCAACCAGCTCGGCCTGCAGCCGCTCGCCGTCGTCGTCGTAGGCCTCGGTCTCAAGGAAGCCGGCGGCAAAGCAGACGGCGCCGCCGGCGCCGCGCTCGGCCAGCGCCTTGATCACCTCGATGGTCAAATGCCGGTTGACGCCGACAAAGGCGGCGTCCGGCGCGTCAGGCAAATCGGCGACCGAACGATAGGCCTTGCGGCCCGCGACCTCGTCCTTGGTCGGATGCACCGGCCAGATCTCGCCGGCAAAGCCCATCTTGATCGATTGCGCGACGACGGCCGCGGCCTGCGCACCGCCGAAGACGGCGATCGATTTCGGCCGCAGGAGACGCTCAAGTTTATGCATATGTTATGCCCCGAACGGACGCAGCAGCGCCCTTGAAATAATGTGGCGCTGGATCTCTGACGTGCCTTCCCAGATGCGCTCGACGCGCGCGTCGCGCCAGATGCGCTCCAGTGGCAAATCGTCCATCAGTCCCATGCCGCCATGAATCTGGATCGCCTCATCGGCAACGTATGCAAGCATCTCGGTGGCCTTCAGCTTGGCCATGGCCATGTCCTGATCGGTGACAGTGCCCTGATCGTACTTCCAGCCGGCTTCGAACACCATCAGGTCGGCGGCCTTCAATTCGGTCGCCATGTCGGCAAGCTTGAACGACACGCCCTGGAACTTGCCGATCTGCTGGCCGAACTGCTGGCGCTGCGCGGCATACTCGATGGCATGGCCAAGCGCCCGCTCGGCGCGGCCGAGGCAGGTGGCGCCGACCTGCAGCCGGGTGGCGCCGAGCCATGAATTGGCGACGTCGAACCCCTTGTGGACTTCGCCCAACACTTGGGCGGCGGGAAGCCGGCAATCGTCGAATTCGAGGATGGCGTTGGTGTAGCCGCGATGCGAGACGTTGCGGTAGCCATCGCGGACGGTGAAGCCCTTCGTCCCTTTGTCGACGAAGAATGCGGTGATCTTCTTGCGTTTGCCGCGCGGCGAATCCTCTTCGCCGGAAGCCATGAAAACGATGGCAAAGTCGGCGAGGTCGGCGTGGGAGATAAAATGCTTGGTGCCGTTGAGTACCCAGTCGTCGCCGTCCTGTACCGCCGTCGCCTTCATGCCGCGCAAATCGGAGCCTGCGCCCGGCTCGGTCATCGCCAGACAGTCCCATTTCTCGCCGCGGATGCAGGGGAACAGGTACTTTTCGCGCTGCTCCGGCGTGCCGGCCAAAAGGATGTTGGAGGGCCGCGCCACGCAGGTCCAGTGCAGCGCGTAATTGGCGCGGCCAAGCTCCTTTTCGTAGAGCAGCCAAGTCACCGTATCGAGGCCAGCACCGCCGACATCGGCCGGCATGTTGGCGGCATAGAGCCCGGCTTCGATCGCCTTGACCTTGATCTCCTCGATCAGGTCGCGGCGCAGCACGCCGGTGCGCTCGACCTCGCGCTCATGCGGGTAAAGCTCGTTCTCGACGAACGCACGCGTCGTCTCGACGATGAGCCTCTGTTCCTCCGACAGCCCGAAATCCATGCTCTCAGCCTTTCTTCTTGCCGGGCTTTTTCTTCGGCTTTTCGGCTTTCTTGACCGGTTTCAAGGCTTTGGCCTTCTCGGCAGCCTTGGAGGCCGTGGGCTTCTTCGCCGCCAGCTTGGCCAGCTGCCTGGTATAGTCCTTGTGCAGGGCGCCGGCGCCCCAGCCCTTGC
Source organism: Mesorhizobium sp. M7A.F.Ca.CA.001.10.2.1 (assembly GCF_003998575.1). Taxonomy (NCBI): domain Bacteria; kingdom Pseudomonadati; phylum Pseudomonadota; class Alphaproteobacteria; order Hyphomicrobiales; family Phyllobacteriaceae; genus Mesorhizobium; species Mesorhizobium sp. M7A.F.Ca.CA.001.10.2.1. The sequence continues at coordinate 16,625 of NZ_RZQY01000034.1, forward strand.
CTTTGTTCTGCTTCGACAGCGCATCCATGATGGCGACCAGATTGTCGTCGCGGATTTTTTCCAGCTCGCGGATCGACAGCCCATGCGCCTGGTCGTCCGACTGCGTGGCGATCAGGTCGACCAGTTCGTCGTTGAACTCCGGCACATCCATCAGCTTGGTCCATGGCCATTTCAGGCAGGGCCCGAACTGCGCCATGAAGTGGCGCATGCCGGCCTCGCCACCGGCGACGCGATAGACCTGGAACATGCCCATCTGCGCCCAGCGCAGGCCGAAGCCATAGCGCATGATGTCGTCGAGTTCCTCGACCGTGCAGATGCCGTCCTTGATCAGCCACAGCGCCTCGCGCCATGCCGCTTCGAGCAGGCGGTCGCCGACGAAGGCCTCGATCTCCTTGCGGATGACGACCGGCTTCATGCCGATCGAGGCATACATCTCCTTGGCGACCTCGATCGCCTCGGGAAAGGTCTGCTCGCCGCCCACGATCTCGACCAGCGGCAGGAGATAGACCGGGTTGAACGGATGGCCGACGACCAGCCGCTCCGGATGCTTCTTCATCGCCACCTGCATGTCGGTTGGCTTGATGCCGGAGGTCGAGGAACCGACAATCGCATTGGCCGGCGCGTGGGTATCGATCTCGGCGAGCACCCGGTGCTTGAGGTCGAGCCGTTCCGGCACGCTTTCCTGAATGAAATCGGCATCGGCCACTGCCTCGGCGATGGTCTTGGCAAAGGTCAGCTTGCCCTCTTTCGGCAAACCGCCGGGTACCATCTGCTTGTAGGCGCGGCGCGCGCCCTTCATCACTTCGCCGACCTTGCGCGACGCCTCGGGATCGGGATCGAAGATCGACACGTCGATGCCGTTGAGCAGCAGCCGCGCCACCCAGCCGGCGCCGATGACGCCGCCACCGATGGCGGCTGCCTTGTTGATGATGCTCATGCGGAAGCTCCGGTTCTGGTCATGGCGGTTGTGGGATCTATGAGCGGCACGCGTTCGCCGGCGCGGATCACGGACGGGTCGTATGCCTTGCGGGCGAAGACTTCGAGGACGAAGGGCCGGAAGAATTCGATCGGCAGCGTGTCATAATCGGGGTCGAAGCTGGACTGGTCCCAGCGTTCGCAAAACTGGTCGCAATCGTCGAAATAGGCGTGGCCGGCAAAGCGGTCGCGCGCATGGCGGTTACCGCCGAGGTGATGGGCATAGTAGAGCCGCTGGAAGTCGCCATGTTTCTCCACCACCCAAGTGCATTGTTCGCGCACGAAGGGTTTGAGGATCGAAGCGGCATATTCATCGTGATTGTAAGGCGCATAGATGTCGCCGATGTCGTGCAGTAGCGCGCAGGCGATCCAGTCGGTGTCGGCGCCGTCGCGCCAGGCACGCGTCGCCGCCTGCAGCGAATGGCCGAGCCGGGTGATCTTGTAGCCCGATAGGCCCGCGTCGAGCTGCACCAGCGCGTCGAGCAGCCGCTCGCCGGTCCTGGCCGCGTAGTCGATCTCATGCGCGGTCAGGAACTCGTAGTCGTCCCGGTCGCCATCCTTCATTGCGGTGAATTTTACGGTAGTCATGCCGACCCTCCCGACGAATAATTCATGCCGCGATCGGCGCCCGCTTGGTGAGGTTGAGCTTCTGCCGTACCTCTTCCGGCCCAAGAATCCTGGCGCCGAGATTGGTGACGATGCTGGCGGCGCGCTCGACCAACTGCGCATTGGTCGCCAGTACGCCCTTGTCGAGCCATAGATTGTCTTCCAGCCCGACGCGGACATTGCCGCCGGCCAGCACCGCCGCAGCAGCATAGGCCATCTGGTTGCGGCCGATGGCAAAGGCCGACCAGTTCCAGGTCGACGGCACATTGTTGACCATGGCCATGAAGGTGTTGAGGTCGTCCGGCGCCCCCCACGGCACGCCCATGCAGAGCTGCACCAGCGCATCGGGGTTGAGCACCTTTTCCTCGACCAGCTGCTTGGCGAACCACAAATGGCCAGTGTCGAAGGCCTCGATCTCCGGCTTGACGCCAAGCGCCGTCATCATGCCGCCCATGGCGCGCAGCATGCCTGGCGTGTTGGTCATGACATAGTCGGCCTCGGCGAAATTCATGGTGCCGCAGTCGAGCGTGCAGATTTCCGGCAGGCATTGGCGCACATGTTCCATGCGGTTGGTGGCGCCGCCCATGTCGGTGCCTTTTTCGTTGAGCGGCAACGGCGCTTCCGGCGATCCGAACACCATGTCGCCGCCCATGCCGGCGGTCAGGTTCAGCACGACGTCGACATTGGCCTCGCGGATGCGCTCGGTCACTTCGCGGTAGAGATGCACATCGCGCCTGGGCTTGCCGGTCTCGGGATCGCGGACGTGGCAGTGCACGATTGCGGCGCCAGCCTTGGCCGCGTCGATGGCCGAATCGGCGATCTGCTTTGGCGAGCGCGGCACATGAGGGCTGCGGTCCTGCGACCCGCCGGACCCGGTCACGGCACAGGTAATGAAGACCTCACGGTTCATCGCAAGCGGCATAGAACTCTCCTCCGAAAGAACAGTCCACAACAATGCCCGACTTGCCGGAAACTGTTTTGCGTTTTACGAAGCTTCCATGACGAAAAGCGAAAAACCGACGATCTTTCGTGCCGAGCGTCTGCCGCTCAAGGTGACGCTGCTGGTGTTTTCCGGCTCGTCGATCATGTGCGTGGCATCCGCCGTCGATCCACTGCGCGCCGCCAACCGCATCTCCGGCGAGACCCTGTTCGATTTTCGGCTGGTCTCGGTGACCGGCGAGGCTCCGGTCACCACATGCGGCCTGCCGGTGGCGGTCGGCGGCCGCTTCGATGCGGCTGAGCCGACCGACGTTCTTGTCGTTGTCGCCGGCTTCGGCACCCAGAACTATGCAACCTCGGCTCTGTTGTCGGGCCTGCGCCGGGCCGCACGCACGGCGCGTGCTTGCGGCGGTGTCGAGGCCGGCACCTGGCTGGTGGCACGCGCCGGCCTGCTGGAAGGGCGCAGCGCCACCACCCACTGGGAGGACATGGAGGATTTTTCCTCGGCCTTCCCTGGCGTCGATGTCCGCCCGGACCGCTATGTCATCGACGGGCCAGTGTTCACCTCGGGCGGCGCGTCACCGACCTTCGACCTGATGCTGCATCTCATCCGCACGCGGCTCGGTATGGCGGTGGGCCTC
>NZ_RZQY01000350.1:0-6106 GCF_003998575.1 Mesorhizobium sp. M7A.F.Ca.CA.001.10.2.1
AGCCAGCCCTTGCGGATCAGGTCGAGGCCGACCGGAGCGCCGTTCGAGCTCATCAGCATGACGTCGCCCGGCTTCTTGCCGGCCGCCTCGAGCGAGGCGACGGCGGCGACCGACAGGTGCGCGGCATGGCTGAAGATCAGGTCGATGTCGGGGTTCGCCAGCATCTGGTCGGCAACGATTGTGCCGGCATTGCTGGCTTCCCATTGCATGGCCGGAAGCGAGATGATCTTGACGTCCGGCAACGCCTTCATCTTCTCCTCGAAGCCCTTCTGGATGTCGAGCGTATAGGGGTCGCCGGGGTCGCCGAGGACCTGCAGCTCCTTGCCCTTCACCGAACCGTGCTTTGCCTTCAGCAGCTTCTCGGCCTGGTCCGCGGCTACGTAGCCGATCTCGACCGTTCCGGCGACAGAGGTGAAGTCGGATGGCGTCGAGGTGATCTGGCGGTCGAACTCGACCACCGGGATGCCGGCGGCCCGGGCCGCCTCGATCGACGGTTTCAGGGCATTGAAGTCGACTGCCGCCAGGATGATGGCCGCCGGCTTCAGCGCGATGACATCGTTCATCTGCGATTGCTGGGCGTCGGTCTTGTTGTCGGCGTTCAGCGTCTTCATCTCGTAGCCGGTCTGCTTCAGGAACAGTTCCAGCGCGCTCACCGAGCCGGTCTGGAACTCGTCCAGCAGCGTCGGCACCATATAGTAGATGATACCCTTGGACTGGGCGAATGCCGGCGTGAGCGTGGCAAAGGCCAGTGCAAGGATACCGAAGACAGCAAGAAGTATTCGCTTCATGTCGTTCGCTCCTCTTAAGCCGGACCCCTCTTTTGTCCCTCAGCCTGTCGGTCCGGCACCGGCAAGCGTCTCACCGGTGATCATGTTGATCACCGCATCGGGACTTGTTTTATTGCGTGCGACATCGCCGGCCACGACGCCCTGGCGGATCACCACGATCCGGTCGGCGACCTGAAAAGCCTGCTGCATGATATGGGTGATGATGACGACGCCGATGCCCTGGTTCGCCACTTGGCGGATCATGTCGAGGCCGCGCCGTGTCTGTTCGACGCCGAGGGCGGCGAACGGTTCATCGAGCAGCACCAGCTTGCCGCCCCAGTGCACGAAACGGTTGAGCTCGATGGCTTGCCGTTGGCCGCCCGAGAGATGCTCGACATTGGCCCGCAGCGAGGGAATGCGGGTGCCGGCATTGGCCAGCGCCCTTCCGACGACGGCTTCCATGGCGCGCTCGTCGAGCACGGGAATGCCGAGAAACTTGCGTGTGATCTCACGGCCCATGAAGAAATTGGCGACCACGTCGACATTGGTGCACAGCGAGAGATCCTGGTAGACGGTCTCGATGCCGGCCGCCTTGGCCTCGGCTGGTGATTTGGCAAGGAATTCCTTGCCCTCGAACAGCATGCGCCCGGAGGTCGGCTCCAGTCCGCCCGATATGATCTTCACCAGTGTCGATTTGCCGGCGCCGTTGTCGCCCAGCAGCGCCACGACCTCGCCCTTGCCGATCGAGAAGCTGATCCCCTTGAGCGCTTCGATCGCGCCATAGTTCTTGGTGACGTTGTCGAGCACCAGCAGGGGTTCACTCATGCCGCAATCTCCCTGCCTTTGAGAAGGTCGCGCTCGCGTTCGCGTTCGGCCGCGAACATCTGCCCGAAGCGAGGTGACAGCACCCCGGAAACCGCAAGGGCGGCGGCGCCGCGCAGCACGGAATGCTGTCCGCCGCGCGCGACCACAACCCTGGGCGTCGTGCGGTCCTTGCGGGCCGAGACGGAGTTGTGCAGGCCTCCGGCCGAACCAGCCAGCATTTCGAGCAGGTCGGTGGACGCCAGCCCGCCGAGGATGACCGTCTCCGGGTCGAACAGGTTCTCGATGACGGCGACGGCGTTGTGAAAGATCGGTGCGACTTCGGCGACCCAATCCGCCTCGCTGCCGTTCCAGCGCCGGCGTGCCTCGAGCGACAAATATCTTTCGAGACAGCCGCTGTTGCCGCACGGGCAGGCCTCGCCGCCCGGAATAACGGGAATGTGCCCGATCTCGCCGGCATTTCCCCAGGCGCCGCGCAAGGCGCTGCCGTCATGAACCATGACGCCGCCAAGGCCAACGCCGAAATAGAGATAGTAATATTCGGAAAACTGGGCGCCGAGGCCGTAGAGGCGCTCGCCCATGGCGGCCGCTGCCATATCGGTTTCAAAGAAGGCCGGCAATCCGGTGGAGGCCGCCAGCCGTTCGCGCAGCGCCACATCCTTCCAGCCGGTCATGGTGGTTGGCCCGACGAAACTCATGGACTCCACGTCGAATGGGCCGGGCAGGGCCATGCCAACGCCCAGCACCCGTCCGCCAGCCCGCAGTCTGGTCAATTCCACCACCATCGCCCCGATCAGCTCGAAGGCGTGGTCCGGCGCCGCGTTCGGCGCCTCGCGGTAGATGCTCTCGATCACGTCGCCGCTCAGATTGATCAAGGCGGCGCTGATACCAAGCGGAGTGATGTGGATGCCGACGGCATAGCCGCCATCGGGGTTGATCCGGAGCGTTGCCGGCGGCAGGCCGCGCCCCTTCGGCTCTTCGCGCAGCGACAGGATGTAGTCCTGATCTTCCAGTTCGCGAACGATGGTCGATACCGTCTGGACGGTGAGGCCGACGCGCCGGGCGATCTCGCCGCGGGCGATCGGTCCATGAAGGCGGATGGACTCAAGCACGATGCGCCGATTGTACGGCCGCCCGAACTCCTGATTGGTCCCCCGCAGTGCCATGCCTTGCGCCCCTTAGGAGAGCGCAGCTTTGCATTGCTTATTTATTCAGTCAAATGGAATTCAAAAATAAATTCACGCCGAAGTTTTCCTGGGGAAGGCCGTGGAGGGCCTATTCGGTTCAGGACCTGCCCACGCGTCGTCCTGGCCGATTGCCGCCGTGGCGAAACCCCTTCAATGGTGAGCGAACCCCGCGACCGTTGATCTGACAAAGATGGAGCAAAGATGATTGAATTGCCGTTTGCCCGAGACGAGTACCAACAGCGGCTTCGCAAGATACGCACCGAGATGGCGAAGCGCGGTCTCGAACTCCTTGTCGTCAACGACGTTGCCAACCAGCATTACATCACCGGCTATGACGGCTGGTCGTTCTACACGCCGCAGGTGGTGCTGGTTCCAATCGAGGAGGTCGAGCCGGTCTGGATCGGGCGCGCCATGGATGCGGCCGGCGGTCTTCTGACCGCCTGGATGAAACCGGAAAACGTGGTCGGCTTTCCGGAAGACCATGTTCAGCGCGTCGATCGCCATCCCATGGACTGGATCGCGAGCTGGATCGTCGCCAGGGGCTGGGGTGTCAGACATATCGGCATCGAACTCGAAGCCTATTATTTCTCCCCCAAGGCGCACGCCCGGCTTGTCGCGGGACTTCCAAATGCAAAATGGCATGATGCCGACCTGCTGGTGAACTGGATCCGCGCGGTCAAATCGGCGCCCGAGATCGCCTATTTGCGCAAGGCGTCCACCTTGGCCGAAGCGGCCGTCACGCGGGCCTTCGAGGTGATCGCACCGGGTGTTCGCGAGTGCGATGCCATCGCCGCCATCCAGGCGGCGCAGATCGCAGGCAGCCCGGATTTTGCCGGCGACATCACCGCTCTTCCACCGACAATCCTCGGTGGCGAGAATGCCTCGGCGCCGCACATCATGTGGAGCGACAGGCGGTTCGGAGACAACGAGACGATTGCGCTGGAACTTGCCGGCGTTTGCCGCCGCTATGCCGCCGGCCTCGCCAGGACCATGCAGCTTGGCAAGACGCCGACAAATGTTTCGGACACGGCAAAAGCGGTGATCGAGGGCATGGATGCGGTGCTCGACGCGGTCAAACCGGGAACATCAGCCGAAGCCGTCGAAGCCGCCTGGCGCAAGGTCATCCAGCGCTACGGACTGAAGAAGGAATCGCGCATCGGCTACTCCATCGGCGTCGCCTATCCGCCGGACTGGGGCGAGCATACGATCAGCCTCAGGCCGGGCGACAAGACCGTGCTTGAACCGGGCAATGTCGTTCATTCCATCCTCGGCATGTGGATGGATGGCTGGGGCATCGAGATCAGCGAGACCATCCTGGTCACCGAAACCGGCCATGAGACCCTGACGAAGTTCCCGCGAGAGATCCATGTCAAATCCTGAGGGTTCGGCCACGGCGGGTGGTGTTGCGAAAACCGTGACGACCGATATCGACGCCGGAATTCTCGATCGGATGATCGAGGTCCGCCGCCACCTGCACCGCAATCCCGAGCTTTCGAACCAGGAGGCCGGCACGCAGCGCTATCTCAGGCAGATGCTGGTGGATCAGGGAATTGCCGACATTCGCGACGTTGCCGGCTTTGGCCTTGCCGTCGATATTGTCGGCACCGGCAAGCCGTCGAATCGAAAGATCGCCATTCGCGCCGACATCGATGCCTTGCCGATCGAGGAGGCCTCCGGCGTCGATTATGCATCGACGAATCCAGGCGTGATGCATGCCTGCGGTCACGACGCCCATGCATCGATGGCTTTCGCGGTGGCCGCGCATCTTCACCGGTCGCGGGACAGTTTTGGCGGCACCGTTCGCCTGATCTTCCAGCCGGCCGAGGAAGACGAACCGTCGGGCGGCAGGCGGGTGGTGGAAGAGGGGCTTCTCGACGACATCGATGCCGCCATCTGCGTCCACGTCGATCCCTACACGCCGTCCGGCAAGGTTGCCGTCGGCTCTGGTCCCTACACTCTGGCCTGCGACACGTTCGATGTGGCCGTCATCGGCTCGGCCGCGCACGCGGCAAAACCGCATGAAGGTGTCGATGCGTTGGCCGTGGCTTGCTCCCTGGTGAGCGAATTGCAGAAGATCGTTTCGCGCGAGATCGACCCATACGATCCGCTGGTGATTTCCGTGACGGCCATCAATGGCGGCAACGCCTATAATGTCACCGCCGGCAAGGTCACGTTGAAAGGCACCATCCGCAGCGGCAGCGACGCCACACGCGAGCGGGCCTGGCGCCGTGTTCGTACGATAGCCGAGGGTACGGCGACGAGCCACGGGGCGCGTGTCGAGGTCGACATCCACAAGGGCGAACCGGGTGTCGTCAACGATGTCGAGATGACTGAGCTGATTGCCGCCAGCGCCAAGGCCTGCATCGGCGCCGACAACGTCCTCAACACGCCCGGATGGACCATCGCTGACGATTTTGGCTACTACAGCGAGAAACGCCCGTCGGTCTACTTCCGGCTCGGCATCCGCAACGAAGCGGTCGGATCGGTGTTTCCGCTCCACCACGCCGGTTTCGTGTCGACGAGGCCGCGTTGAAGGTCGGCGCGGCCACCCTGGTTGCGGCAGTGACGGCGTTTCTGTCGACGGGAGCGCCTTAGTCAGCCATCATGATGGTCATCGGCGCATGGGGCAGGAGCCCAGCATCGCTTACAGATACTGGGCGACCTTCTTGCCGACCGTGAGGAAGCGCAAGGGATCGATCGCTTCGCCATTGTGGCGCACTTCGTAGTGCAGATGCGGGCCGGTCGAGCGGCCGCTGCTGCCGGTCTTGCCGATGACGGCGCCGGCGTCCAGTTTCTCACCGACGGTGACGTCGATCTCGCTGAGATGCCCGTAACGTGTCGCAAAACCATTGCCGTGGTCGACTTCCACCATGCGGCCATAGCCGCCGTTCCAGCCGGCCTTGGTGACGGTGCCGGGTGCGGTGACCTTGGCGGCCATGCCGATCGGGGCCCTGAAATCCATGCCGGAATGCAATGCCGCGGTGCCGAGGATCGGGTCGGTGCGCACGCCGAACGGGCTGGTGACGGAGTGGCCCGGTGCGGGGTTGGTCAGCGGCAACTGGCGCGCTTCCTTCTTGAGATGGTCGAGGGCGTCAAGCGCTTCGTCCAACTCCTTGACCTTGCTGTCGAACATCATGGAGCTGTCGAGCGGGATCAGCGGTCCGCCGACATCGCTGTCGCCCTTGCCGAAATCGCTGTCGACGGGCAGTCCGGCCGCCTCGAGCGCCTGGGTAATGGCATCGGCACTCTTGTAGGCATTGTCGGCAAGCGTGCTGATGCGGGTCAACTGGTCGCTCTCGATGGATTACAGCGACTGGTTGATCGCTGTCT
>NZ_RZQY01000351.1:0-6091 GCF_003998575.1 Mesorhizobium sp. M7A.F.Ca.CA.001.10.2.1
ATTACGCTGGCCGGCATCCTGTCACTGCCGCTCGCCATGCCGGACGGCTCGCCGTTTCCGGCGCGCGACCTGGTCATTTTCCTGGCCGCCGGCGTCATTATCTGCTCGCTGGTCATCGCCAGCCTCGCTCTGCCGACGATCGCCAGGGGGCTGGTCGAGCCCGGTGAGGATGCCGGCGCCGCCGAGGAGCGCCTGGCGCGCGTGGGCGCCGCCAAGGCGGCGATCGCGCGCATCGAGAGCATTGCCGGAGCCGCTGATGATGAGGGGGGCGAGGTGCCCGGCGCCAGGCTTGCCGCTGCTGATAACATTGTCGCCGGCTACCGGCGCCGCATCGCCGCCTCGGACGAAGCCGATGAGGCCCGCGCTGAGGCGCGCGAAGCCGGAAGGCTGGAACTCGAATTGAGATCTGCCGGCATCGAAGCCGAGCGCGAGGCCGTGCGCGCCATGTTTCGCAGCGGCGAGATCAACGACCATACGTCGCAGGCGCTGTTTGCCGAAATCACGCTTACCGAGGCACTGCTGAAAGGTCGCAAGGCGAGGAAATAGCGACCCGCGGGCCTGGCTGGCGCAATCCGGCCAGCAAATTTCGCGTGGCAAACGTGGCGGGGCGAAAACAACTGTGTTAATGGCGCGGCAAATGCAAGTCGCCCAAAATTGTGCAGCGGTTTTGGGACAACGGCTTGCATAAATTAAAATTGCCCCCGAACCTTGAGGATTTCAGGCCATGGCAACAGCAGCGGCAGTGTCGAACAAGTTCGAATCCTTCTTCGAAACCACGCTGGCCGACGCCGATCCGGAGATTTTCGGGGCCATCCGCAACGAACTCGGCCGCCAGCGCCACGAGATCGAACTGATCGCCTCGGAAAACATTGTTTCCCGCGCCGTGCTTGAAGCGCAGGGCTCGATCATGACCAACAAATATGCCGAGGGCTATCCCGGCAAGCGCTATTATGGCGGCTGCCAGTTCGTCGACGTGGCCGAGGAACTGGCCATCGAGCGCGCCAAGAAGCTGTTCGGCTGCAACTTCGCCAACGTCCAGCCGAATTCCGGCAGCCAGATGAACCAGGCGGTGTTCCTGGCGCTTTTGCAGCCGGGCGACACGTTCATGGGCCTCGACCTCAATTCCGGCGGCCATCTGACCCACGGTTCGCCGGTCAACATGAGCGGCAAATGGTTCAAGGTCGTCTCCTATGGCGTGCGCCAGGACGACCATCTGCTCGACATGGATGCCATCGAGAAGACCGCGCATGAGACCAAGCCGAAGCTGATCCTGGCCGGCGGCACCGCCTATTCGCGCGTCTGGGACTGGAAGCGGTTTCGCGAGATCGCCGACGCGGTCGGCGCTTATCTGATGGTCGACATGGCGCACATCGCCGGCCTGGTCGCCGGCGGCGTGCATCCGTCGCCGCTGCCGCACGCCCATGTCGTGACCACCACGACGCACAAGTCGCTGCGCGGCCCGCGCGGCGGCATGATCCTGTGCAATGACGAGGACATCGCCAAGAAGATGAATTCGGCGGTGTTCCCCGGCCTGCAGGGCGGTCCGCTGATGCATGTCATCGCTGCCAAGGCTGTCGCTTTCGGCGAAGCGCTGAAGCCGAGTTTCAAGGTCTATGCCGAGAGCGTTGCCGCCAACGCCAAGGCGCTGGCCTCCAGCCTCAAGGAGACTGGTCTCGACATCGTCTCCGGCGGCACCGACAACCATCTCATGCTGGTGGACCTCAGGCCCAAGAACGCCACCGGCAAGCGCGCCGAGGCGGCGCTCGGCCGCGCCAACATCACCTGCAACAAGAACGGCATTCCGTTCGACCCGGAAAAGCCTTTCGTCACCTCGGGCGTGCGTCTCGGCACCCCGGCCGGCACCACGCGCGGCTTCGGCCAGGCCGAATTCCGCGAGATCGGCAAGCTGATCGCCGAAGTGCTGGACGGTCTCAAGGTTGCGAATTCCGACGAGGGCAATGCCGCTGTCGAAGCTGCGGTCAAGGCCAAGGTCGTGGCGCTGACCGATCGCTTCCCGCTCTATCCCTATCTCGGCTGACGCGATAGGAAGGCTTACCGCCTGCTGCAACGACAAGCGTCGTTTCAGCAGGCCGGGGCGACCGGCAGGAGCCTTGATGATGCGACCATTTCGTTTCGCCGACCTTGGTGCCGTTGGCGCTCTGGCCGCTTTGATCGCCGTGCCTTTCCCCGCCGCCTTGGCGAAAACCGCCTCTGCTCAACCAGCGCCTGCGCAACCCGCACCTCAGGCCGAGCCGGCGGCGCCCGCCCAGGTGGCACCCAAGCTCGAAACGTTCGGCAGATGGTCGACCCTGGTCGACGAGGTCGACACCGGTGAGGATCTGCGCAAGACCTGCGCTGCCTCGACCGCCTTTATCGGCGCGGGCGGCGTGCCCGGTACCTTGACGCTCGTCATCACGAACGGCGATGCACTGCCGCCGGATGCCTACCCCTCCATAACCATCGCCGTCGACAACAAGGGTCTGCCGGCCGGCAAGTCGATTGCCGCCACCATCGGCGACGACAAGGGCCGTGTCGCCGCCAAACTCCATTCCGATGGCGCCGTCAACGGCCGGCTCAGCTGGACCGTGGACAATCAGGCCAAGATCAGCCTGGCGCTCTTGCGCGCCATGCGCCGGGCATCGGTGCTTGATGTCTCCTTTGGCGACGCGCCTGTTGGAAGCATATCCATGGACGGCTTCACCAAGGCCTATCGCAGCCTCGGTGCATCGTGCGGATTCCCGACCGCCGACGTAGCTCCCTGAAGACATCGGTACGCGGTGCGGCTGCCTGGCGAGGCTGGCAATCCTGCTTGCGCCTCGCTATCTCTGAAGGGCGTGGGGCTGTTGGCGACACTTTGCCATCGCTGCAAAAACCTCTAAGCCTTTCGCTTCACCAGATTCGCCAACCAAAGGCTTCTCCATGCGCTGTCCCTATTGCCAGTCAGAAGATACGCAGGTGAAGGATTCGCGCCCCGCAGAGGATGGCGCGGCGATCCGCAGGCGGCGTGTCTGCCCCGATTGCGGCGGTCGCTTCACCACCTTCGAGCGCGTGCAGTTGCGCGACCTCGTCGTGGTCAAGAAATCGGGCCGCAAAGTGCCCTTCGACCGCGACAAGCTGCTGCGTTCGGTGGAGATCGCCGTGCGCAAGCGCAATGTCGATCCCGAGCGCATCGACCGCGCGGTGACCGGCATCGTGCGCCAGCTCGAAAGTTCCGGCGAGACGGAGGTTGCTTCGGGAGAAGTCGGCCGGCTGGTCATGGAAGCGCTGAAGTCGCTCGACGATGTCGCCTATGTCCGCTTTGCCTCGGTCTACCGCAATTTTCGCGAGGCCAAGGATTTCCATGAATTGCTGGGCGAGCTCAAGGGCGACGAAATCAAGGGTGAAGAGGAAGCCAGCTGAGCATGACTGCAAGCGAACAGGCCGCCCTTGATCGCCGCTTCATGGCGGCGGCACTCAGACTGTCGCGAAAAAATTCGGGGCGCACCGCGACCAACCCGTCCGTCGGCACGCTGATCGTACGCGATGACGGCAACGGTCCGATGATCGTCGGCACCGGCGTCACCGCTGTCGGCGGCCGCCCGCATGCCGAGACCGAGGCCCTGGCCGAGGCCGGCGAGCTCGCGCGCGGCGCCACCGCTTACGTCACGCTGGAGCCTTGCGCCCATCACGGCCGCACGCCGCCTTGCGCCAATGCGCTGGTCAATGCCGGTGTCGCGCGCGTCGTCGGTGCGGCCAGCGATCCCGATTCGCGCGTGTCCGGCAAGGGCTACGCGATCCTGCGTGCCGCCGGTGTCGAGGTGGTCGAGAAGGTGTTGGCCGAGCAAGCCTCCGAGCAGATGGCCGGCTATTTGATTCGTTCGTTGAGAAAACGCCCGGAAGTGATTCTCAAGCTTGCGCTTTCCAGCGACGGCAAGATCGGCAGGGAAGGCGGTGGGCAGGTGTCGATCACCGGAGATATCGCGCGCCGCGAAGTGTATCTGATGCGCGCCGAGGCGGATGGCATACTGGTTGGTATCGGCACGGCCCTTGAGGACGATCCGGCCCTGACGGTGCGTTTGCCGGGGCTGGAGAACCGTTCGCCTGCCCGCATCGTGCTCGACCGCCAGATCCGGTTGCCGGAGGCCTCGAAGCTGGTTTCGGGCGTCGACCGGGTGCCGCTCTATATCGCCGCCTGCCTGGAGGCCGATCCGCTGCGGCGCGCAGCACTCGAACGCGCCGGCGTCCGCTTCATCGGCACCGAGACCCATGAAGGCGGCGTCGCGCTGCCGGAACTGCTCGAGGATCTGGCCGCGCTCGGCATGGCCAGCGTGCTGGTCGAGGGCGGCGCCAAGGTGGCGAGCGCTTTCCTGGCCGACGAACTGGTCGACCGCATCGTGCTGTTCCAGGGACCGGAAGCGATCGGCGATGACGGCATTGCATCGCCTGTTGACGCTGACCATATCCCGGCAGGTTTTCGCAAGCTGCGCGAGATGCGCTTTGGCGAAGACAGTTACGCCGAGTGGATAAGAGATTTTTAGGGATCAACACCGATGTTCACCGGAATTGTCACCGATGTCGGCACTGTCGCTTCCGTCAAACCGCTCAGGCAAGGGGTGGGTTTGCGCATCGACACAGCCTATGACCCGCGGACCATTGCCATCGGTGCCTCAATCTCCTGCGGCGGCGTCTGCCTGACGGTTACGGCCTTGCCCGACAGCGGCTCGAATGCGCGCTGGTTCGAGGTTGAAGCATGGGAGGAAGCCTTGCGGCTGACCACGGCCTCGGGCTGGAAATCCGGCACCAAGGTCAATCTGGAGCGGGCGCTGAAGATCGGCGACGAACTCGGCGGCCACATCGTTTCGGGCCATGTCGACGGCATGGCCGAGATCGTCGAGCGCAAGGATGAGGGCGACGCCGTGCGCTTCACGCTGGAGGCGCCGCGCGACCTGGCGAAGTTCATTGCGCCAAAAGGCTCGGTCGCGCTCGACGGCACCTCGCTCACCGTCAACAAGCTCGAAGGCACGCGCTTCGACGTGCTTTTGATCCACCATTCGCTGACCGTGACCACCTGGGGTGAGCGCAAAGTCGGCGACCGCGTCAATCTCGAGATCGACACCATGGCCCGCTACGCGGCGCGGCTGGTGGAGGCGACGAAAGAGGGGCTGTGATGACCAAGGACAGGGTGAATTCCACGCAGGAAGACAAGTTGATGCGTGAGGAGCGGGCCGATGTGAACACCGAAGGGCACTCGCAGCTCGATCTGTCTGTCAACGACAGCAGAGTCTTCGTTGAAGCCTTGATCAATCCACGATCGGTGAACGATCGTCTGCGCGATACGGTGCGTCGCTACCGTCACGTTACAGGCTCCTGAATACTGGAAACCCAACAAGTTCTGCCGACCGTCGGCGTCGTGGACAATCTTCCGCTTGCGATGAACCCGGCTTCGGCCTAAGTCACCGGCAACTCCCCGGAGACTTTTATGGCTGGCACATCCCAACACGGCAAAGCCTTCATTCGTCCGAAGGCGAAGGCGCATCTGCTCATTGTCGAAGCGCGCTTTCACGACGACCTTGCCGACGCGCTGCTCGACGGCGCGACAAGCGCGCTCGATGAAGCGGGCGCGACTTACGATGTCGTCACCGTTCCAGGTTCGCTCGAGATCCCCGCAGTGATCTCCTTTGCACTGGACGGCGCGACGGGAGGCGGCACACATTATGACGGCTTTGTCGCGCTCGGCACCGTCGTCCGCGGCGACACCTATCATTTCGACATTGTCGCCAATGAATCCAGCCGCGCGCTCATGGATTTGAGCGTGCAGGACTCGGTCTGCATCGGCAATGGCATCCTCACCACCGAGAATGACGCCCAGGCCTGGACTCGCGCCAAACGCTCGGAAGGCGACAAGGGCGGCTTTGCCGCGCGTGCGGCCCTGACCATGATTGCCCTCAAGGAACAACTGGGAGCGCGATCGTGAGCGAACCCGCTTCGCCCGGCCAGCCCGCGGTGCGCCACGCCAACAAGCGCGGCGCTGCCCGTCTTGCCGCCGTGCAGGCGCTCTATCAGATGGATGTCGCCGGCAGTGGCGTCTTCGAGATCACCGCCGAATACGAGG
>NZ_RZQY01000352.1:0-6070 GCF_003998575.1 Mesorhizobium sp. M7A.F.Ca.CA.001.10.2.1
GGGGTGCGCCCCCCGCCGTCGCGTCCTTCACCGCCGCTTCGTCAAAGGGTTTGGCTGTTTGTGCCGCCGCCACAATGGTGCCCGCGGCACGCAGTTCGCGCAGTGCCTGGAAGGTGCGAGCGCCGTTGTCGCGCAGCACGCCACGGAACTCCTTCCTTACCTCGGGCGGATAAGTGCTGGCAATCTCCGACAACAGCACGCGCGCGCCGCGCCCTTGCGCAGGCCGTGCAAGGCATAGCCGAGCAGGAAGAAGTTGACCCCGAGCGAAAGGGCGAGCACCACCAGCGTCGCCGTCCATATCCGGGAACGCTTCAAAGCGAGCCCTCCTCTGCCGGATCATCCGGGACACGCCATAAGCCAGCGACGATCCCGACGCCAGCGCCAGAAGCTCCATATCGGACGGATCGTCCTGCAGCCGCGCCGCCTGGTAGCCTGCCAGCGTCGCCGCTATGAGCGCGGCAGCAGCGCAGGCGGCAAACCCGGCCCGACTCAAGAGCAGGCGCGGCAGGAAGGACGGCCGGCTCGAACCGGCTTCGATGCGGGCTAGCACCTTGCGCGCCAGCGCCTGATCGTCTCCCTCGGCCAGCGCCGCCTCGAGCACGAGACGGTCGAGCGCGGCATCCGGATCGTCATTCCGCTCCGCCGCCATCAAGGCCAGCGCCTGCTGGCGGAAAGGCGCCGGCCATGTTTCGACGGTATCGAGGTCGACTTGCCGCAGCCGGACGGTCCGACGAGGATGACGAACTCACCGGACGCGATGTCGACAGATACGTCGTGGATAACCTTCGCCTTGCCAAGGGCTCTCTCGACGCCCGATATGGTGACCGCACTCATTAGTGTTTTCCTCAGAAAGAGACCTTGTCGCCACCCTTGAGCTGCAAAATTTGCCGCGCCTCGTCAGGGGTGGCCACCGAGGCACCGAGCCCCTCAATGATCTGGCGGACCTTCTTCACCTGCTCGGCGTTGGATTTCGCCAGCTGGCCCTTGCCGATCCACAGCGAGTCCTCAAGCCCGACGCGCACATTGCCTCCAAGCGCAATCGCCTGGGTGGCGATCGGCAGTTGGCTTCGGCCCGCGCCCAGCACCGACCAGTGGTAGTCCCGCCCAAACAGGCGGTCGGCGGTGCGCTTCATATGCGCGACATCCTCCGGATGGGTGCCGATGCCGCCAAGGATACCGAACACGCTCTGGACAAAGAACGGCGCCTTGACCAGGCCGCGCTCGACGAAATGGGCGAGCGTATAGAGATGGCCGATGTCGTAACACTCGATTTCGAAACGGGTGCCGTTCTCCGCACAGGTGCGCAATATGTGCTCGATATCGCCAAAGGTGTTGCGGAAGATGCGGTCGCGCGAGCCTTCGAGATATGGAAGCTCCCAATCATGTTCGAAGGTCTTGAAGCGCTCCAGCATCGGATAGAGGCCGAAATTCATCGAGCCCATGTTGAGCGAGGCGACTTCCGGCGCAAAGGTCGCCGCCGGCTTGACCCGCTCCTCGACGCTCATCGTCGCGGCGCCGCCGGTGGTGATGTTGATCACGCAGTCCGAGCGCTGCTTGATCACCCTGAGGAAGGGCGCGAAGGCCTCGGTCGACTGGTCGGGACGGCCATCGACGGGGTTGCGCGCATGCAGATGGACGATGGCAGCGCCGGCCTCCGCCGCGCCGATCGCGGCCTCGGCGATGTCTTGTGCGCTCACCGGCAGATGCGGCGACATTGACGGCGTGTGGATCGAGCCGGTGACCGCGCAGGTGATGATGATCTTGTTCTGGTTCGCCACTTGAAACAATCCTCGTTACTGACAGTGCCTTATTTCACCGCACCCTGAGTGATGCCGGAGATGAACTGCTTCGACAGAACGATGTAGAGCAGCGTGATCGGCAACGCCGCCAGCGTCAGCCCGGTGAATAGCACGCCCCAGTCGGTGGTGAATTCGCCGACGAAGACGGTGAGGCCCTGCGGCAGCGTCTTGAGATTGTCGGAGGTGATCAGCACCAGCGGGAAGAAGAAGTCGTTCCAGATGGGCACGGCGTTCTGGATTGCGACGATGACGAGCGCCGGGCGCGCCAGCGGCAGCATGATCGATCGCATGATGCGAAATTCGCTGGCGCCGTCCATGCGCGCCGACTCTTCCAGTTCGCGCGGCAAAGTCCGGAGGAAGCCGGTCATGATGAACACCGCCGAGGGAATGCCCATGGCGACATAGACCAGCACCAGGCCGGCATAGCTGTCGACCAGCCTCAGCGAATCCAGCTGGATGAACAGCGGAATGATCGCCAGTTTCAGCGGCACGGTCATGCCGCTGAGGAAAAACATCAGCACCAGCGCGCTCAGCCTGAACTGGTAGCGGGCAATCGCATAGGCGGCCATGGTGCTGAACAGAAGGATCAGCGCCACCGCGGCCATGGTGATGCCGACGGAATTGGCGAGGTAGCGCACGAAATTGGTTTCGCTCCACACCCGCTCGGCATTGGCCAGCGAGAAGTGCGCCGGCAGGGCGAAGGGCGAGCTGAAGATCTCGGCATTGGTCTTGAAGGACGACATCACCATGACGAACAGCGGATAGATCATGATGACGGCATTGACCGCCAGCATCAGCTGGATGGCGCCGTTCTTCAACAGCTCGCCGGGTTCCCTGGTGCCGTTTGTTTCGCTCACAGTTCGATCTCACGACGGCGCAGATAGCGAAGCGCGATAGCGGTGACGCCGGCAACGATGATGAACATCATCACGGCCAGTGCGCTACCCTGGCCGAAATCCTGGATGCCGGTCGTCGTCGAGCCGAAGGCGGTGCGGTAGAAATAGAGGCCGAGCACGTCGGTGGCGCCGCCGGGCGAACCGGTAAGGCCGGCCATCACATACGGAATTTCGAACCAGTTGAAGCTGCCGATGAAGGTCAGGATGGTGACGATGGTGACGCTGGGCGCTATCAGCGGCCACACGATCTTGGTCATCAGCACATAGTCGCCGGCGCCGTCGAGACGGGCGGCCTCGATCACGTCCTTGCTGACGCGCTGCATGCCGGCCAAAAGCACCAGGGTCGGGAAGCCCAGCCAGTGCCAGACATTGGCGAACAGGACGCTGCCGAGTGCGGTGTGTTCGTTGCCGAGCCACGGGATGGCGCTGATGCCGACCAGCGCCAGCGTCTGGTTCACCAGACCGAACAGCGGGTGCAGAAACAGTTTCCACAGGAAGCCGACGATGACCGCCGACAGCACGACGGGAAGAAAGACGATGACCTGGTGGATGCGGTGGCCGGGCAGTGCCTTCAGCAAGGCGTAGGCGAGCAGGAAGGCGGTGCCGTTCTCGAACACCATCAGCGCCACGAAGGCGATGATGTTGTGCTTCAGCGCATTGTAGGTCCAGTCGCTGTAAGGCTGTTCAAACAGCACCTTGCGGAAGTTTTCAAAGCCGATGAATCCGGTCGGCTGCAAGCCGTTGAACTCATAGAAGGCAAGGCGGAAGGCCGACAGCAGCGGCCAGAGCACGAACAACACCATGACCACCAGGGCCGGTGTCAGCAGGGACGCGATCCAGAGTGACCGGCGCCACGGAAAGGCTTTTGTGGTGTGGCGCCGGCCGATGTTCATGTCACTTGCCCTGGAAAGGCTTGTACCATTTGGCGAGGCCGCTGGTCAGGTCGGCGGCGAGCTGGTCCGGGGTGATCGAACCCGACATCATCTTGGTGATGTCGCCCTGCAGCAGCTCCGATCCCGTCGGCTTCTCGAAACGGAAGTAGACGACATTGATATGCGGCATGGCAGTTTCGTTCAACTTGGCGACATGGGCGAGAAGCTCGTCCTTGATGACGACGCCCTTGATCGGCGAGATGTTGCCGAGCAGAGCGGAGAACTTGTCGCCGAACTCCTTGGTGCCCATCCAGTTGACCAGCTTCAGCGCGGCCTCCTTGTTGGCCGACTTGGCGTTGACGGCATAGCCGCCATCGAAGAACTTGGTCACCTGCGGTGTGTCGCCGGCCTTGGCCATTGGCGGGGCGACAAAGTCCATGTTGATGGCCGGGTTCTGGGTGCGGTAGCTGGCGATATCGAAGCTGCCGCCGGCCAGCATCGCCGCCTTGCCGCTGATGAACAGCTGGCCGGCGGTGTCGTAGTCGATGCCTTCGAAGCCGGGCGGCATGTAGTCGCGCAGTTCGAGCAGCATGCCGAGCGCCGCAACATAGCGCGGGTCCTTGAAGGTGGTCTTGCCCGACGTCAGGTCCCTGACAAAGTCCTGGCCGAGGAACGGGTTGGTGAAGATGGCCACGAACATCTCGTTGAACCAGCTGGTGCCCATGCCGTTGGCCAGGGGGTAAATACCCTTGTCCTTCAGCGCCTTGCTGACGGTTATGAACTCATCCCATGTGGTCGGCGGCGTCAGCCCGGCCTTGGTGAAGACGTCCTTGTTGATGAACAGGCCGAGCGTCTGCGAGGCGAAGGGCAGGGAATAGACCTTCTTGTCGGCGCGGTAGGTGCCGGCCACCAGCGCATCGGCGGGCTGGTTGGCGAGTGAAGGCACCGTGGTCAGATCCTGCGGCTCGAAATAGCCAGCCTTGACGAACTGCTCCAGCCAGCCATAGGCGTGGGTGTGGATGACGTCGCCGCCCTTGCCGGCGGCCAGCGCCGTCGAGACAATCGTCGGATAGTTCTCATCCGGGAACGACTCGAACTTCACATGAATGTCCGGGTTGGCCTTGGCGAAATCCGCGAAAAGTTCATTGTAGGCAGCCTTGTCTTCCTGGCGCCAGGTCCAGAACGAGATGTCGGTTGCATGTGCCACGCTGGCTGCGAGTCCCCATGCGAAAGACGCGGCCGCGAGGGCCAGACCAATCTTTCTCCTGCTCATGTTGCAATCTCCCAATGCGCTTGATGCGCTTTTTACGACCATTATCAAATCATAGTTCTTGCCGTCTGGAAAGATAGTTTGTAAAGTTTCCTAACTAATAAGGATCTGGACGCGGCAACCCGCTTCGTCCGGCGTGTGCGGTGGATAACGGTGACCCAGAAAATCATTGCAGGCGTGGATATCGGCGGCACCAAGACGCGGATCATGGCGTGCCAGGGCGAGCGTACGATCGCCGACGAGGTGCTGGTGACGGAGACCTGGCGCATCCGCCAGATGGAAACCGATGCCACGACGCTGGCTGGGATCGTCGCGGGATTGTGCGGCGGGGTCGCGCCCGCTGTGCTGGCCGTTGGCGCGCATGGTTGCGACACGGGTGAACAATGCCTTCGCTTCCAGGCGCTGCTGGCAAGCAGGACCGGTGGTGCGGTGCAGGTGGTCAACGATGCCGAGCTGATGGTTCCTGCCGCTGGCTATATCGACGGCATCGGCGTCGTCTCCGGCACAGGCTCGATCGCGGTGGCACGCACGGCCGATGGCAAGATGCTGGCAGCCGGTGGCTGGGGCTGGATCCTTGGCGACGAGGGCAGCGCGCCGGCATTGGTGCGCGAGGCGGCGAAAGCAGTCCGGCACAGCCTCGACCGGGGCCAGGATGGTGACCCGCTGATTGCCGGGCTGATGCGCGAACTGGGTACAGACGACCAGACCAAGCTTGGCATCCTGCTCAACGAAACGCGTGGTGCTGCGGTCTGGGGCCGCTATGCCAATGCCGTATTCGACGCGGCGATCGCCCGCTCGGCTCTGGCTATCC
This sequence comes from Mesorhizobium sp. M7A.F.Ca.CA.001.10.2.1, assembly GCF_003998575.1. Taxonomy (NCBI): domain Bacteria; kingdom Pseudomonadati; phylum Pseudomonadota; class Alphaproteobacteria; order Hyphomicrobiales; family Phyllobacteriaceae; genus Mesorhizobium; species Mesorhizobium sp. M7A.F.Ca.CA.001.10.2.1. The sequence continues at coordinate 5,649 of NZ_RZQY01000352.1, forward strand.
GTGTTATCAGCGAAGGCGGGGCAGGGTTGGCCGCATTGGTCGCACTCTTGATCGAACGCGGCGCCAATCCCGCCCTTGTCGTGGCTGGCGGCGGGGTCATCTCGGAGCAGCCGATGTTGATGACGGCATTCGTCGAGGCCATGGCAAAGGTCTCGCCGTCGAGCCAGGTGCTGCTGCTGCGCGAGCCGCCGGTGCTGGGTGCGGTCGCCTTGGCGAGACGACTGCTGGTCGGTCAGGGCCAATCTTTGGGAATTGGAGCGGTTTGAATGATGAAGCGTATCGGCTATCGCCCGGCGGTGGCGCGCCAGACGGAAAGTCTCGAAATCGGCCGGCGTTCGGTGGCCTCGTCGCTTGACGACCTCGATCTCCGCGCTTTTGCCGGCAAGACGATCGGGCTTGCCGGCATCGGCGCCAGCTATCAG
>NZ_RZQY01000353.1:0-6067 GCF_003998575.1 Mesorhizobium sp. M7A.F.Ca.CA.001.10.2.1
CGCCGAGACCGTCGAAGACCTGCTCAAGGCCGACGACATCGACATCATCGTCAACCTGACCATCCCGGCGGTGCACTACGAAGTATCGAAGCAGATCCTCGACGCCGGCAAGCACGTCTATTCGGAAAAGCCGTTCGTGCTGTCGGTCAAGGAAGGGCTCGACCTTAAGAAGCGGGCGGAGAAAAAGGGCCTGCGGATCGGCTCGGCGCCAGACACTTTCCTCGGCGGCGCGCACCAACTGGTGCGCAACCTGATCGACACCGGCAAGCTTGGCAAGGTCACGAGCGGTACCTGCCATGTCATGGGCCACGGCATGGAGCATTGGCATCCCAATCCGGATTTCTTCTTCCAGCCGGGCGCCGGTCCCGTGCTCGATATCGGGCCTTACTACATCACCAATCTGATCCAGCTGATCGGACCGGTGAAACAGGTCGCGGCCTTCGCGACGACGCCGGCCAAGGAGCGGACGATCAGTTCAAAGCCGCGCGCGGGTGAAAAGATACCGGTCAACACGCCGACGACCATTCATGGGCTGCTGGAGTTCGAGAACGGTGCCGTTATAACGCTCAACACCAGCTGGGACGTCTGGGCCCACGGCCACGCGCCGATGGAACTCTATGGCGAGGCGGGTACGGTGTTCGTGCCGGACCCGAACTTCTTCGGTGGTGACGTTCGCTTCACCGACGCGGCCAAGCCGGTCAAGAAGCTGCCGAACTGGCCGCATCCGTTCGGCGTGCCCAACGAGATGCATTCGCAAGGCATGATGGCCAACTACCGCACATCGGGCCTCGCCGACATGGCAGTGGCGATCGCGGAAGGCCGACCGCATCGCTGTTCGATGGAGCTGGCGCTGCACGCCGTCGACGTGATGACCGGGCTGTTGCGCTCCGGCGAAACCGGCAAGTTCGTCGCCATGCAGACCACCTGCGAACGGCCGGCAGCCCTCGGCGTCAAGCAAGCCAAGGACCTTTTGGCGAAGAAGAAGTAGGCAGATACCTCAACCCTCTCCCCGTTCCGGCGGGGAGAGGGTAAAGGTGAGGGGCAAAGCCGACTCGCCCGCGTTGTCGCGATGGCAGTAGCCTGGCTCGCTTCCATTTGAGGATTTTCCGATGCCCTATACGCCCGCCGAAAACCGCTACGAGAAAATGGTCTACAACCGCTGTGGCCGCTCCGGCCTGAAGCTGCCGGCAATCTCGCTCGGCCTGTGGCATAATTTCGGCAACGACACGCCGCACAGGACCAAGCAGGCGATCGCGCGCAAGGCCTTCGACCTCGGCATCACGCATTTCGACCTTGCCAACAATTACGGTCCGCCACCCGGCTCGGCCGAGACCGCTTTCGGTGAAATCCTGCGCACCGACTTCGCCGCCTACCGCGACGAGCTGATCATCTCGACGAAGGCCGGCTACGAGATGTGGGCCGGACCCTACGGCGAATGGGGCGGGCGCAAATACATTCTGGCCAGCCTCGACCAGAGCCTGAAGCGCATGGGGCTCGACTATGTCGATATCTTCTATTCGCATCGTTTCGACCCCGACACGCCGCTGGAAGAGACCATGGGCGCGCTCGACCATGCCGTGCGCTCGGGCAAGGCGCTCTATGCCGGCATCTCGTCCTACAATTCGCAGCGCACACGCGAGGCCGCCGATATCTTGAAGCAGCTTGGCACGCCTTGCGTCATCCACCAGCCGAGCTATTCGATGCTGAACCGCTGGGTGGAGGAAGATGGCTTGCTCGACACGCTCGAAGGGCTCGGCGTCGGCTCCATCGTGTTCTCGCCGCTGGCGCAAGGCATGCTGACCAACAAGTATCTCGGCGGCATTCCCGATGGCAGCCGTGCCTCCCAGGGCAAGTCGCTGAAGACAGCCTTCATCAACGACAAGACCATCGCCAACATCAAGGCGCTCGACGCCATCGCCGGCAAGCGCGGGCAGACGCTGGCGCAGATGGCGCTGGCCTGGGTGCTGCGCAAGGGCAGGGTGACATCGGCGCTGATCGGCGCCAGCCGGCCGGAGCAGGTCGAGGACTGCGTCGGCGCGCTCAAGGTGCTCGATTTCAGCGATGCCGAACTCGCCGAGATCGACACCTATGCGCGCGAATCCGACATTAATCTGTGGGCGGCTTCCGCCGAGCGCAAAGGCCCGCCGCGAAAATAAGTCCTCTCGATAAGCCGGCAAGCAAAACGGCGGGAACCTCTCCCGCCGTTTTGCTTGAAAGCGAACAGCGCTGCTTCAGGGCGTTTTCGGTTTCTGGGCGGTGCCCAGTCCCGCCTTGGGCTTTGCCGGCGCCGGAGCCGAGGTCTTCATCTTCGCCTCGATCCAGCCGGTGTAGTTGGCCAGCCGCGTGTAGATGCCGTAGGCCTCCTTGTGGCCGCACGCCGCACTGCCGTCAGCCGGGCCTTCGCCCCAGCTGACGACGCCGACCTGGACCGGGCCTTCGGCACCGGTCATGAACAGCGGGCCGCCGCTGTCGCCGTTGCAGGCATCGCGCACGCCGCTGGTGGTGCCGGCGCAGATCATGTTGCCGGTCAGCGGGTCGGTCATGTCGGCGGCGATCGCATTGGCTGCCGCGTCGATGCCTTTTTCCGAATAGCGCATACGGCGGGACAGATCACCGAGCGCTGCCTTCAGATCACGCGCATAGATGGCCTTGATGCCGCTGTTGCAGGCCTGGTTCGGCTGCAGATCGAGATCGACAACCATCAGCGTGGTCGGAAAGGTGCCGTCCTGCATCTTGCCCCAGCCGGTGACGGTCGTCTTGCCGGTGTCGGGGGTTGCCTCATGGGCGACCTTGATGGTCGGCGCGTCGGCCGGTTCGGCAAGCCGGAGCAGGGCGAGATCGTTGTCGAGCGTTTGCTCGCTGTAGGCTTCGTTGACGATGACCTCCACCACCTTGTGGCGCTTGCCCTCGCTGAGATCGGTTGCACCGGTCAGCACGGTGACGCTCTCCGGCGAAACCGGCTGACCCTTGTCGTTGAGGCAGTGTGCTGCCGTCAGCACCCATTGCGGCGCGATCAGGCTGCCGCCGCAGAATTGGGCGTTGGCCTGCGAGGCCGGGTTCTCGTCCAGCCTGTCGGTGGTGAGCAGCGCGACCTGGAACGGATAGGCTCCCTTTTCGGCCTGGTTGCCGCCATAGACGCGGTCGGCTGCGTCGGGGTTCTCCGCCGCGGCTTTCGCCCTGGCTTCCGTCACGCGCTTCATTGGCGAGACCGCTGCCTCCGGTCGGGCGACTGCTTCGTCGGCCTGGGTGGAATTGGCTGCCGCAAGGGCGGCTGCGATGCCGAGCAGCGATGCAGCGGCGATCGGCCTGAACCGATGGATGATGTTCATCTGAAGCCCTCCTGATATGTACCCGAGCGGACCAGCCCCGGCGCATGATCAACAAAGCAAGCCTCAGACTGGTGGTCAGGCCGCGCAGCTTTCGTTGCAGCGGCACGGCAGGGACACCAAGTCAGGCACTGCTTCGCGTATCGCGTTCCTGTGCAGACCCCGTTCAAAACCCTATAGCCCCCCACGGGCTATGTGGAAGCTAATTGTCATTCCAATGTTGTATTAATTTAGGCAATATATCCGCCCGGGTGTCTTTGGCGGGGGCTTTGACCGACCGCATAGGCGATGGTCAAATTTCAAGTGCGGTAACCAAAATCCTTTTTCGACGCCACCACGATCTCGACAATATTTCTGTATCTTGATCCAGTCCTTGCTGACTTTTGGGAGAGTCTCACCATGACAAAACTGACAAACGCACTCATTGTGTCCGCATTGCTTTCCACCGCAATGTGGACGGTCCCGGTTTTCGCCGCCGATCCTGGCTCCGCCAGTGCCGGCAATGGCGAAAGCGCGCGCGACGTGACTTCAGGCGACTACAAGCCCGGGCGGGCAAAGCCAATCGCGCCACCTAAGCTGACCGACGAAGACAGCCGCGCCGCGCCGCTTGCCGACGAGGCAACGGCTGTCAAATCCTACGGCGTCGTCGGACGGTCCGCCGATGGCAAGGAGATCAAGATCGAGCCGAGCGAAGCGCTGCGGGAGCTTATCATCAAGGAACTGAACGCTCCGGCCACCGGAAAAGACGGGGCCGAGCGCAAGACCGAGGATCCGGACCTCGGCGAAGGCGAAGCCGGCCGTCAGGTCTTCGGCACCGACGATCGCGAGCAGGTCAAGAACACCAAGACCTATCCGTTCTCGGCAATCGGCTATCTCGAAGCCAAATCGCCGAAGACGGGCAGCTTCGGCAGCTGTTCGGCAACGCTGATCGGCCCGCGCACGGTGCTCACCGCCGCGCACTGCCTCTACAGCCATGAGGACAAGGATTGGCTCTCCGACTATCTGTTCGTGCCGGGGCTGAACGGCAGCACGGCCGACGACGCACCGTTCGGCGCCTTCGCCTTCGAAAGCGCCTATGTGCTGCAAGGCTTCATCGACAACTACCAGGGTTATTATGGTTCGGTCCTGCTGTGGGATCTCGGCATCGTCACGCTAAAGCAGGATGTCGGCACCAATCTCGGCTGGCTGGGCTATGCGAACTATGACGATCTTGGCGACTTCACCGCCAATCTCGTTGGCTATCCCGGCGACAAGCCGATGGGCACGATGTGGAAGGCAAACTGCGAAGTGCATGCCGAAAACATCGCGCCGGAATATTTCCAGTACGACTGCGATACGTTCCCAGGGTCGAGCGGCAGTTCGGTCTATGCCTACGACAACAAGGCCAAGCAGCGCATCGTCACCGGTGTCAACGTGGCGGAAAGCCCCGACGCGAACACCGCCGTGCGCCTGAATGCTGCCAACGTCCAGTGGATCAACAGCCTGTATAAATAATCGCTGCGCATTCGCGGTGGAGACAAAGGCGGCGGCGCAATCCCGCCGCCTTTTTCGCGCCGCTATTTGGCTTCGGCCGTGGGCGGCCCATTGCGCACATAGGTCTCGATCGCCGAAGCGAAAGTGGGAGAACCCGCCTTGCGCTGCTTGTCTATGTAGCCGGCAAAATAGCTCCAGAAAGAGACGGCATAGTCACGGAAATAAGCATCGGTCACTTTGCGCGAACACAAATCGCCGTCGATGCAGAATGACAGCCGGTTGAGGAAATAGACGATGCGATCGAAATTCTCGCTGAAATCGGCGAGCGGCATGTCGCCGCCGGAGGCGGTCATCGCCTCGATGCCGATCCGTTGCCGGAACACCTGCTCCTCGGTTGGCGAGGGGTTGGCGCTGAGCAGATTGTCATATTTGGCGTTAAGCGCGGTCAGACGATCTTTCAGCGCGCGCTGCGCCTGCTGGTAGTCCTTGTTTTCCCAGAGTTCGACAAGCGACATGGTCTGCTCGACGCGCTTCTGCTCCTGGTTGGCCAGGAACTGGTAGACCGAGAACATCAGGGTGAAGATGATGGCGAGACGCACGGCCATGCCCGACCAGGCATAGACCAGCATGCGCCAGTCGCGGTCGGTGAAGGGGTTGCTCTCCTTCTTGATCTCGTGGGCGCTTGGCCAAGGGAAACCTTCGGTGGTTTCCGCCAGCGCGGGTTTGCCGGCCGGCGCCTTTGCGGCGGCTGCTGTCTGCCTGGTGTTGCCCGTTGGCTTCTTCATCCGCAGCTGTCCAGTTCAATGGTGGCGGAGGGATCCAGCACGATGCCCGGCGTCTCCAGCTTCCGTTTCAGGCATTCCAGTTGCAGGCGCGAAATCATGAACTGCACGTCAGGCTCCGCCGCCCCCTTGTTCGGTGACGGCAAGGCTTCGACGGCGCCGCGCGAGGCGCAGTTGCTGAGATCGACGACAACGGCGTCGCTGCCGCTTTTGGCGAACTGGTCGTACTGATCGAGAAAACACGTCGCCAGTTCCGAGTTGGTGACGATCTGCTTGACGCACAGGCCGCAGGCCTCGTCCGCCGAAGCGTTGGCGATCAACAACAGGCCGCCGCCAAGGCCAGCCACCGTTCCACGCCAGGAAAACACAGAATTCTTCACAATCGATCCTATCCGTTTCATCCGGCCGTCATGCGCCAAGACGCGGCCGGGAATGTTCTCATATCGCGCCGATCGCGCAAGAGCCGGCAGAGCCATGCGGCGCCGG
>NZ_RZQY01000354.1:0-6065 GCF_003998575.1 Mesorhizobium sp. M7A.F.Ca.CA.001.10.2.1
CTGTAAACATCGAGCGACGCCAGCAGGGGCAGCGAGGGCAAGAGCCGTTCGAACACCTCAGCGCGTGCCTGGCCCAGTGCCCGCGTCAGTTGCGCCTCATCGGGAAGGTCGTCGAAGAAGCCGTCGAGCAGCAGCCGCATCACCTGGGCATAGTTCAAGCGGCCGGCCAGCTCCGGCAGCGAATGACCTCGGATCGTCAGACGGCCACCAAGACCATCCACATCGGAAAGCACGGTTTCCGCCGCCACCACGTCATCGAGCCCATTCGCCATAGCCTGTCTCCTTGAAGCATTTCCGGATCGGAGATAGAGATGGGCAACGTTTCCATCAATCTTGATCAATAGAATCAATATCAGGGCTCGATATGTCCGAGTGGTTGTCCCGGGAAGAGGCGCTTGAGCGCCTCAAGGTGCGGGCGCAGACGCTGTACGCCTATGTCAGCCGTGGGCGCATCGGCATGCGGCCCGACCGCGCCGATCCGCGCCGCAGCCAGTACCGCGCCGACGATATCGCCGCACTGGCGACCCGCCGGGCGCGCGGACGGAGCCCATCAGTCATCGCTGAAAGCGCCATTGCCTGGGGCGAACCCTCAATCGCAACGGCGATTTCGACCGTCTCGCACGGTCGGCTCATCTATCGCGGGCAGGACGCCGCAGTGCTCTCCGGGCACGCCACACTGGAAGAAGCCGCCGCCATTCTCTGGGCTCTGCCGGAACCGGTGGCTTTCGAAGCACCGTCGCCGGATGTGCCCCATCAAGCCGGCCGGGCCTCGGCTTTTGCGCAACTTGCCGTGCTTGCCGGCCAAGGGCGCCCGTCGCTTGGGCGCAACCGGGCCTCGCTGCATGCCGATGCCGCGCACGCTGTCGGCGTGCTGGTCGCCGCGCTGGGCGCACCGGCAGGACCAGATCCCGTCCATCAGCGGCTGGCGCAGGCCTGGTCGGTGGACGCCGGCGGCGCCAATGCGATCCGCCGCGCGCTTGTCCTGCTTGCCGATCATGAACTGAATGCGTCGACCTTCGCCGCGCGCGTCGCAGCCTCGACCGGCGCGCCGCTGGCCGCTTGCCTGCTGGCCGGGCTCGCGACGCTGTCAGGCCCTCGCCATGGCGGTGCCGGCGAGGCGGTGATGCAACTGGCCGAGGATGCGGCCCGACATGGCGCCGATGCGACGATCCGGCGCTGGCTCAGCCACGACCGGCCATTGCCGGGGTTCGGTCATCAGCTCTATCCTGACGGCGATCCCCGAGGGGCGGCGCTTCTGTCGGTGATCGAGGTTGACGGCACACTATCTTCGCTGCGCGATGCTGCCCTTGCGGCGACCGGCGCGCTTCCCAATATCGACTTTGGGCTGGCAGCGCTGACGCGCAGCCTCGGCTTGCCGCGCGATGCGCCGTTTCGCCTGTTTGCGCTCGCACGCAGCGTCGGCTGGGCCGAGCACACGGTCGAACAGATCACAAGCGGAAGTGTCATCAGGCCGCGCGGCCGCTATGAGGGCGTGCTGGTGTAGGGTTGCAAGAGCGCCAAGCGCTCAGGACATCGTGTCGAGCTTGCGCTGCATGGCCGCGATCTGGTCCTTCAGTTCCTGAAGATCGTCGGGTTTTTCTGACGTTTCCTTCCTGGCCGGCTCGGGCGATGGCGCGGCGGCTGGCGCGGTGCCGGCGGGCGGGAACGGCGTGAACAGCCGCATCGCATTCTGGAACATTTCCATGTTGCGGCGTGTCTGTTCCTCCAGCGCCTTGATCGGCGTGGTGATCTTCATCATGTCGAGCGGCGACTTGCCGATCGCCCCCTTCATCTGCTCGCGAAAGCGCTCCTGCTCCTTGGAAAAGGCAAGCATCGACTGTTCGAGGAAGCTCGGCACGATCATCTGCATCTGGTCGCCGTAATAAGCGATGAGCTGGCGCAGGAACGGGATCGGCAGCATGTTCTGCCCGTCCTTGTTCTCCAGTTCGAAGATGATCTGTGTCAGCACCGGATGCGTGATGTCGTCGCCGGTCTTGGCGTCCTGGACGGTGAACTCCTCGCCCTTCTTGACCATCTCGGCGAGGTCCTCGAGCGTCACATAGGTGCTGGTGCCGGTGTTGTAGAGGCGGCGATTGGCGTATTTCTTGATGATGATCGGATCGTCTTTAGCGGCCATCTACATCCTCCCGGGGACACCGGCGCGCCTCTGAGCAAGCCGCCGATAACGATTGTGCCTTTTTTTTGAGGATATGCGCAAAAGCTTCACAATTCCAAGCAGTTTGTGCAGTGCGGGATCACTAAATGCTGCATAGCAGGCAAAATATGCTGCGCAGCAATGGACGAATGGTCGCCCTGGCAAGGCACGGCCTGCTTGCGGCGCATGGGCGCCATGCCCATTTCCGGTTTGACTTGGGGTTGGGAAAGGGCAAGAAAAGTCCCCAACGACAGAGCAACACCCTTGAAGTCTGGAGAAGAAAATGTCCGCTTCCATCGTCATTGCCAGTGCGGCGCGCACGCCGGTCGGCTCCTTCAACGGCGCCTTCGCCGCCACCCCTGCGCATGAACTCGGCGCCGTCGTCATCAGGGAATTGCTGTCGCGTGCCGGTGTCGAACCAGGCGAGGTCGACGAGGTCATCCTCGGCCAGGTGCTGACCGCCGCGCAAGGCCAGAACCCGGCCCGCCAGGCATCGATCAATGCCGGCCTGCCCAAGGAAACCACAGCCTGGGGCCTCAATCAGGTTTGCGGCTCGGGCCTGCGTGCCATTGCGCTCGGCATGCAGCAGATCGCCATCGGCGACGCCAAGGTGATCATCGCCGGCGGCCAAGAATCGATGTCGCTTTCGACGCATGCCCAGCACCTGCGCGCCGGCGTCAAGATGGGCGACTTCAAGCTGATCGACACCATGATCAAGGACGGGCTGTGGGACGCCTTCAACGGCTATCACATGGGCAACACCGCCGAAAACGTCGCGCGTCAGTTCCAGATCACCCGCGAAGACCAGGACCAGTTCGCGCTCGCCTCGCAAAACAAGGCCGAGGCCGCGCAGAAGGCCGGCAAGTTCAAGGACGAGATCGTCGCCGTCACCATCAAGGGCAAGAAGGGCGACACCATCGTCGACCAGGACGAATACATTCGCCACGGCGCCACGATCGACGCCATGACCAAGCTGAAACCGGCTTTCGACAAGGACGGCACGGTGACCGCCGCCAACGCCTCCGGCATCAATGACGGTGCCGCCGGCGCGCTGCTGATGAGCGAGGCGGAAGCGGTGAGGCGCGGCATCACCCCGCTGGCACGCATCGTGTCCTGGGCAACCGCCGGCGTCGATCCGCAGATTATGGGCACCGGCCCGATCCCAGCATCGCGCAAGGCCTTGGAAAAGGCCGGCTGGTCGGTCGGCGATCTCGACCTGGTCGAGGCCAACGAGGCCTTTGCGGCACAGGCCTGCGCCGTCAACAAGGACATGGGCTGGGATCCCTCGATCGTCAACGTCAATGGCGGCGCCATCGCCATCGGCCACCCGATCGGTGCGTCCGGCGCCCGCGTCTTCAACACGCTGGTCTTCGAAATGCGCCGGCGCGGCGCCAAGAAAGGCCTCGCCACCTTGTGCATCGGCGGCGGCATGGGCGTCGCCATGTGCATCGAAGCACTCTGAAAAAGAAGTGAGTAGCAAATAGGGAGTAGTCAATAGGGAAGAATTGCGTCAGCGCGACGGGACGTAGATCCCTACTCGCTATTCGCTACTCCCTATTCGCTCTCCCGACCAAAGGGAGGGAACACGCATGACCAAGGTAGCAATCGTCACAGGCGGATCGCGCGGCATCGGCGCGGCGATCTCGATCGCATTGAAGACCGTCGGCTATTCGGTTGCCGCGAACTATGCCGGCAATGACGCCGCAGCGGCGAAATTCAAGGCCGAGACCGGCATTCCGGTCTACAAATGGTCGGTCGCCGACTATGATTCCTGCGCCGCCGGCATCAAGCAGGTCGAGGCCGATCTCGGCCCGGTCTCGGTGCTGGTCAACAATGCCGGCATCACCCGCGACGCCATGTTCCACAAGATCACGCGCGAGCAGTGGAAAGAGGTCATCGACACCAACCTGTCCGGCGTCTTCAACATGACGCATCCGCTGTGGAGCGGCATGCGCGACCGCAAGTTCGGCCGCGTCATCACCATTTCCTCGATCAACGGCCAGAAGGGCCAGGCCGGCCAGGTCAACTATTCCGCCGCCAAGGCCGGCGACATCGGTTTCAGCAAGGCTCTCGCTCAAGAGGGAGCACGCGCCGGCATCACCGTCAACGTCATCTGCCCTGGCTACATCGCCACCGAGATGGTCAAGGCGATTGACGAGAGGGTGCTCAACGACCGCATCATCCCACAAATCCCCGTCGGCCGCCTCGGCGAACCGGAAGAGATCGCGCGCTGCGTCGTCTTCCTCGCATCCGAAGATGCCGGCTTCATCACCGGCTCGACCATCACGGCCAATGGCGGCCAATACTTCGCCTGACGACGTGGCGATGTAGGAGATCGACGGGCCGGCACACCGGCCCGTTTCCGGCACGGTCCCTTTGACGTGCTCGCGACCGTAGCTGACCCAATTCGGCACGCAGAGGTTAACAGCCACCCGCCGCCCTGTGCGAAAGCTGCTTCGTAACCTGTGGATTCTCGGTGGATAAGCTGTTCACAACACAAGATATTGGGGTGAACAAATCGGGAAAATCGCGCCATCGCTGATTCGTCGCCGATTCGTTCCGGCTATGAGCCGAACGTTAACGACGACAGCCGGAATCGTCTGCCCAACTGCTTAACGCAGGTTAAGAAAGATCAACAATTTCATCATGTTGGTTGAGGCGCGCCTAGCCGCCGTGATTGTTTCCAGGCAAAGGTTAACGGCAACACCCTCTTAGCATGAAACGGGCCAGTTCAGCGATTCAGCATGTGGTGCGACTCGCGGCCGCGAAATCCACATGTAGCCGTGAACAAAAGCTGAATCTGCAGGAGTCACTGATTCGTCGCCGATTCGTTCCAGACTCGTTCTATCCGTTAATCCGCAGCCGATTGGAAGCTTGACAAAACCACCTTCTCGCCGCCGGCGGAACATTCCGCTTTCGCTTCGCGCCCGAAATCCCTATGTGTCGCCTGTCATACGCGCCATTTGAGGCACGCTCCCGACAACCAGAGGCCAGAAGCCTTATTTCCAGGTCCCAGAAGCCTTATTCTAGGTTGATGAACATCCAGCCCAAACACACAGAGCCGCTGATCCTGTCGGGCCGCGACGTGACCGCCGTGCTCGGGCCGACCAACACCGGCAAGACCCATCTCGCCATCGAGCGCATGGTGGCGCATGAGAGTGGGATCATCGGCCTGCCGCTCAGACTTCTGGCGCGCGAGGTCTACGCCCGCGTCTGCGAAAAGGTCGGCGCCCACAAGGTTGCGCTGATCACCGGCGAGGAAAAGATCCAGCCGCCGGGCGCCAGATATTCGGTCTGCACCGTCGAGGCCATGCCGCGCGAGACCGACGCCGCCTTTGTCGCCATCGACGAGGTGCAGCTCGCCGGTGACCTCGAGCGCGGCCACATCTTCACCGATCGCATCCTGCACCTTCGCGGCCGTCAGGAAACGCTGCTGCTGGGTGCTGCCACCATGCATGGCATCCTGCAGCGCCTGCTGAGGGGTGTCTCGGTGGTGACGCGGCCGAGGCTGTCGCATCTTGCCTATGCCGGTTCCAAGAAGCTGACCCGCCTGCCGCGGCGCACGGCGATCGTCGCCTTCTCCGCCGACGAGGTCTACGCCATCGCCGAGTTGATCCGCCGCCAGCAGGGCGGTGCCGCCGTCGTGCTCGGCGCGCTCTCGCCGCGCACCCGCAACGCCCAGGTGGCGCTGTTCCAGTCCGGCGATGTCGACTACCTCATCGCTACCGACGCAATCGGCATGGGTCTCAATCTCGATCTCGACCACGTCGCCTTCGCCCAGAACCGCAAGTTCGATGGCTTCCAGTACCGCAACCTGACCGCGGCCGAGCTCGGCCAGATCGCCGGCCGCGCCGGCCGGCATCTGCGTGACGGCACCTTCGGTGTCACCGGCCAGGTCGACCCGCTCGAC
>NZ_RZQY01000355.1:0-6027 GCF_003998575.1 Mesorhizobium sp. M7A.F.Ca.CA.001.10.2.1
GTGCCGGCATAGGTGATCTTGCCGGTGATGCCTTCGAAATCCTTAAGGCCGGCGATGGCGTCGCGGATCGCTTTCGGGTCGTCGGAGCCGGCCGTCTTGACCGCCTGGTCGAGGATCAGGCCGATCTCATAGCCATTGACTTCATAGGTCGATTCCGGTGCGTGGCCTGCATATTTGGTGAAGGCGGTATTGAAGGCCTCGAGCTTGCTGCCCGGCTCGGCATAGCCGGCCGCGGTGTAGACGACGCCGTCGACCAATTTGCCGAGCGCCTTGATGGTCGGCGTGCCGATGGCATCGGCGCCATAGACCGGGATGGTGACGCCGGCGCCACGCAATTGCTGGATGAAGGCCGGGAAATCCGGCTCATAGGCCGCCGTCATGATCAGGTCGGGCTTGTCGGCTAGGCCCTTGATATTGGTGATCTCGGCGGAAAAATCGGGCTGGCCCATGCTGAAGGTGCCGCGGCCGACAATGGCGCCGCCCTTCTTCTCGAACACCTTGCCGAAATATTCCGGCAGATTGGCGGTGTAGGTGGAGTCCGGCGAAGTCAGCAGGAACGCCTTCTTCTTGCCTTCCGAGACGGCGAAGTCGGCGACCGCCGTCGCCTGCACATTGTCGGCCGGATAGGTGCCGAACATGACGTCGCCGACCGCGCCGGTGAGCACCGGGGCGGAGCCGCACAGCGTCAGGGTCGGAATGCCAAGCGGCTGGGTCAGCTGGCCGGCGGAAATCGAGGGATCGGCATCGCACGGCGTGATCATGATCTTGGCGCCGGCGTCGATCAGTTCCTGGGCGACAGTGGCAGTCTGCGCGGTATCGGAGCGCGTGTCCTTGATCAAAAGCTTGACGGTGTATTTGCCAGCGAGGCCACCCTTGGCGTTGAGCTCGTCGAGCGACATGCGCAGGCCGGCAAGTGCCGGCTGGTCGTAAGGGGCAAGGCCGCCGGTCTGCGCGGTCGCGGCACCGATGATGATCTCTTCGGCGCTGGCCGTCGAAATGGCGGCGATGCTGAACACGGCAGCGCACAAAGCGGCGCGATGGAGGCGATAGAGGCTTGGCATGTCGGTTCTCCTTCTGGATTTCTTATGGTTGGCTGTCGTTGCGGGTCATGCGGTCTGGTTTTCAGGCGTTTCGGTCTTGGCGCGCGCCGTGCGGCTGCCGAGATAGGCTGCGATCACGGCAGGGTTCTTCTGAACGTCGCCCGGCGTGCCGTCGGCGATGACGCGGCCATGATCGATGACGACGATGCGCTCGCACAGGTTCATCACCAGCCGCATGTCGTGTTCGATCAGCACAATGCCGATGCGGCGCTCGGTGCGGACCGTCGAGAGGATCGAAACCAGTTCGGCGGTCTCGACGGCGTTCATGCCGGCGGCCGGCTCGTCGAGCAGCAGGAAGCGCGGCTTCAACGCCAGGGCGCGTGCCACTTCGAGCCGACGGCGCTGGCCATAGGCAAGCCTGGCGGCCGGTTGATCGGCGAATCTCTCCAGCCCCATGCGCGCAAGTTCACCCATTGCCGCCGCCTCGGCATGGCCAAGATCCGGCTCCACCTGGCGGGCGGCGACGACGACATTTTCGAGCACGGTCATGTGCGGGAAGACGCGGATGTTCTGGAACGTGCGGGCAACGCCGGAGCGGGCGAAGCGGAAGGCCGAAGCCTGCCGGACCACGCCACCCACCGACACGGTGCCGGCACTTGGCTTGATATCACCGGCCAGCATGTTGAGCAGCGTCGTCTTGCCGGCGCCATTGGGGCCGATGATGCCGGTGATGCTGTCGGTCTCGAAATCCAGGCTGACGTCGTCGACGGCGACGACGCCGGCATAGCGGCGCGACAGATGGACGGCGGCGAGCCGGTCACTCTCGACATGCCGCGGTGGCGCCGTTGAAGCCATCACGGCCTGGCGACCGGGCCGACGCAGCAGGTTCAGTTCACGCTCGCCGAACAGACCGGTCGGTCGCCGCCAGATAACCAGGATCATGGCGATGGCAAGCACGCCCTGGGTCAGGCCAAACAGGACGGGCAGATGCAGGCCGAGCACCTCGCCGCCGCCTTCGAAGCGGCGCACCACTTCGACCAAAACGATGGTGACGATGACGCCGGCGAAAGCGCCGAGCGACGAGGTCATGCCGCCGACGATCAGCATGGCGAGCATGGTGAAGCCGAGGTCGAAATAGAAATCGCGTGGCGAGAACGCACCCAGAAACTGCGCCATCATGGCGCCGGCGGCCATGGCGGCGACGACACCCGCCACCCAGGCGGCCAGACGCGCCGTGCGCTGGTCGACGCCGACGGCGGCGGCACCGCGCTCGTCATTGGCGGCGGCGCGGGCGGCAAGGCCGAAGGAGGTTTCGCGAAACAGCCTCGCCGCCACCAGCGCCATCGAAGCGACAGCGGCAGCCGTCCACAGCCCGACCTCGCGCGGCACGCCATAGAATGGCTGACTGCCGCGCGTGATCTCGCGCCCGGCCACCAGCAGCGTGTAGACGATGATCAGCATGGCAAGCGTTGCGATCGAAGCGCTCGATCCGGAAAGCCTGAGCAGCGGCGTGCCGGTCAACAGGCCGACGATGACCGCGAGCGCAAGGACGACGGCCAGCGCCGCGAAGAAGGAGAGTTGATACCCGGCGAGGAATTGCGGCAGGTCGCGCAGCGCCGTTCGTTGCAAGGCGGTCGGCATGGTGAGGATGCCGGTGGCGTAGGCGCCAAGGCCGACAAAGGCGGCCTGACCGAACGAGACGATGCCGCTGTTGCCAGAGAATATCTGCAGGCCAAGCACCGCCGTCAGCATGATCGCGGCATAGGTGACCACACGTTGCATGGCGGCGCTGCCAAAGATGAAGGCGGCAAGCGCCACCAGCAGCAGCACCGCGACCATGCACAGGGCATCGGCAGTGGCGTTGCGAAACGCGGCCGGCATGAAGCCACTGGGCTTGCTCTCGCTCATCGTCACCGACGCCATTACGCGGCCCTGAAGCGATCGGGTGAAAACGGCGCCAGGATCGGTTGCGCGCCTTCGGTGACCAGCCTGGCCACCGCCTCGCCGACTGCCGGCCCGGTCTTGAAGCCGTGGCCGGAGGATCCCGCCGAAACGACCAGCCCTTCGACGTCAGGCATGGCGCCGATGACCGGCAGATCGTCGGGGCTCATGTCGTAGAGTCCGGCATAGCCGGGCCGGATGCCAAGCTCGGCCATGGCAGGGACTCTGCCAGCGAAGGTCTCCAGAATCTCGACCGATTCCTGCTCCTCGACACCTTCCATGTAATCATCAGGATTTTGGACCAAACGCGGGCGGCCCGCATGTTCGTGGCGCAGGCCGGTGCCGCCACCAGCCCAGGTGCCGGCCAGGATGACGCCGTCATTGTCAGGCCGTGCATAGTTGCAGGAAATGTCGTCGCACCAGGCGAAAGGCATGACCTGCCTTGCCTTGCCGGCTGCGTCGAGGACGGCCATCGGATGGCGCTCGACATGCAGCGGCAGATCGAGGCCGACCGTCGCCAGCAGGCGGCGCGTCCACGGCCCGGCGGCCAGGACGACGGTACCGGCTTCCAGCACCGTTCCATCGGTCAAGGTGACGCCGGTGATGCGGTCGCCCTGCCGTTGAAGGCTCTCGACCAGCGTGTTCTGCATGATCCTGGCACCGTTGGCGCGGGCGGCACGGGCGATGGCGTTGGTGGCGCCGAAGGCATCGGCGTAGCCATATTCCGGCTCCCACAGCGCCATTGCGACATTGTCCAGGGCAAAGCCGGGTGCCGCGTCGGCAAAGGCCTGCGGCGACAATGTCTCGATGCGCGCGCCCTCGCCGCGGATGCGTTCGGCCGCCGCCGTCCAACTCACCTTGTTGTCGTTGCCGCAGACCCACATCATGCCGATTTCGGTGACGAAAGAGCCTTCGCCCGCGATTTCCGGCAGCGACACCAGGATCTCGCGGCCACGTATGGAAAGCTGCGACAATTCCGGCATCAGGTAGAAGGCGTGCAGCAGCGCCGACGATTTGCCCGACGGGCCGCCGGCGGGATGGGTCTGCTCGACCAATGTGACCTTCACACCGGCCTTGGCCAGATGATAGGCGGCGCTCGATCCGACAATGCCGGCACCGACGACGATGACGTCGCTTCCGTTTCGCATGGCTGTTCCCCACAGTCTCTTGGCTGCTTTCCGACAAGGTAGGGCCAGCGATCACGCAATGTCAACATCTCTTCATTGTTGACCAAGATTTAAATCTCTGTAATAAACTCGACAAAACAAGAGAACACGGATTTCGGGGAGGCCCATGGCGATACGCGATGTTCTGATGCGCGGGGATCTTGCGCTGACGCCGTCGGAAGAGAAGATCGTCCGACTGCTGTTGACGGACTATCCGACCTCCGGCCTCGGCACCGCCTCATCGCTCGCCCGGCGCGCTGGCGTCAGCGATCCGACCGTGGTGAGACTGGTCGTCAAGCTCGGCTATGAAGGGTTTCCGGATTTCCAGGCGAAGCTTCTGGCCGAAGTCGAGGCAAGACTGCACTCGCCGCTGCTGATGATGGAGGCCAAGCGGCAGAGCGGCTCCAACGACAGCGCCGTGCTGGCCTATCTCGACAGCGTCACCACGGCCTTGCAGAAAGCCACCGCCGCGACACCCATCCAGACATACGAGCGGGCGGCCCGCCTGCTGATGGAGGTCAAGGGCGAGATTGTGATGGTCGGCGGCCGGTTCAGCCGTCACATCGCCGGCATGCTGGCCGGCTATCTCGTGCAGTTTCGCTCCGGGGTTCGCGATCTCGGCGTGCTTTCTCCACAGACTTTCGACACGCTCGCCGACCTCGACCGGCGCGACGTGCTCGTCGTGTTCGACTACCGCCGCTACCAGCTCGACGTCATGGCCTATGCGAGCCAAGCGGCGGCGCTCGATGTGCGCATCGTCCTGTTCACCGACCAATGGCTGTCGCCGATATCAGACCTCGCCGAAGTCACCATCGTCAGCCCGCTCGAAGTCGCCTCGCCCTATGACACGCTGGCGCCGGCAATCGCCCAGATGGAGGCGCTGGTCGCCCATATCGTTTCGACGCTGGGCGACGACGCGCGCGCCCGCATTGAGCGGCTCGAAAGGGTGCGACATGCCAATGCCGTGACACTCGACAGCGACCCGCAAGAGAACGGCGCGCGCAAGATACCCGGACCCCGCAAGACGCCGGGACCCAAATCAGCAAAGCAGGACGACAAAGCATGACCCAGGCCCTACCCAAACGAGACGAAGCCTTCCGTGCCGGCGAAACGGCCCTGCTGCTCGTCGACATGCAGCGCATCTGGCTGGAGCCGGGCGCAGATCCGTCGCATCCGGAGCGTGGGCCCGATCACTATTTCTACCGGCAGACATCGTCACAGACGATCCCCAACCAGGAGCGCCTGCTGGCCGCTGCGCGGGCCAATGGCGTCGAGGTGCTGCACACCATCATCCAGAGCCTGACCGAAGACGGCCGTGACCGCTCGCTCGACCACAAGCTGACGCCGATCCATGTCGCGCCCAGCCTCCCGGAGGGTCTGCCGGTGCCGGCGCTGGCGCCGGTCGGCGACGAGATCATGCTGCCGAAGACGTCGTCCGGCATCTTCAACTCGACCAATGTCGACTATCTCCTCAAGAACCTCGGCATCCGCTATCTCGTCGTGGTCGGCGTGCTGACCGATCAATGCGTCGACATGACGGTGCGCGACGGCGCCGACCGCGGCTATCTTGTCACCTGCGTATCGGATGCCTGCGCCACCATTACGCAGGAACGCCACGACATCGCGCTCAAGGCCTTCGGCGGCTACTGCTGGGTGGCCGATACCGACACGGTCGTCGGCCGCTTCAACGCTTTGGGAAAACCGGCATGACATCGACTGTCGAGCCTCTGGTTGCCGTCGTCACCACGGATCTCTCCGCCGTCACGCGGGGCCGCTTCGTTGCCGAAGGCAAGTTGCAGAAGACCGCCACGACCGGCGTCGGTTGGCTGCAGGCCAATCTGTCGCTGACGCCGTTCAACTCGATCGTCGATCCCAACCCC
>NZ_RZQY01000356.1:0-6016 GCF_003998575.1 Mesorhizobium sp. M7A.F.Ca.CA.001.10.2.1
GCGAGGAAGGTGCCGGGTTTGCCGTTGAACGAGACCCGGGTGTCGGTGTTCTCGGCGGCGAGTTCGACGCGAGCCACGTCGCGCAACCGCACCACATTGCCGTCAGTCGAGCGCAGCGGCAGCTCGGCGAATGCCTCCGGCGTCTGCAATGTCGAGCGCACGGTGATCGAGGAAACGACATACTCGTTCTGGGTGTTGCCGGGCGCCGACAGGAAGTTGGAATTGTTGATCGCCGTCAGCAGTTCGGAGGCCGTCACGCCGCGCGCGGCAAGCTTGACCGGGTCGATCCAGACGCGCATCGAGTATTCCTGGGCGCCGAAGATCTGCACGTCGGCGACGCCTTCGACCGTCGACATGCGCGGCCTGATGACGCGCTCGATATACTCGGTCAGCTGCTCCTTCGTCATGTTCGGGTTCTGCATCGAGATGTACATCATCGCGAACTGCTGGCCGGTGCCCTTGACGATGACAGGGTCCTTCGATGCGTCCGGCAAGGTGCCGCGCACGCCCTGGACCTTGGACAGGACTTCGGTCAGCGCGACGTCGGGGTTCGAGCCGAGCTTCATCTGCACGGTCACGGTGCTGGAGGACGGGCGGCTGGACGAGGTGACGTAGTCGATGTTTTCGGTCGAGGCGACGGCGCGGGCGATCGGGGCGGAAATGAAGCCCTGGATCAGATCGGCGCTGGCGCCTGGATAGGCCGTCGTGATGGTGATCGCGGTTTCGTCGACCTTCGGATACTGCCGGATCGACAGGTTGAAGATGCCCTGGAAACCCAGGAGCAGGATCATGCAGGCAAGGACCGTCGAAAGAACAGGCCGGCGAATGAAGAGATCTGAAAAGCTCATTGCTGTTCGGCCTGCTTGTTCGCCGATTTGGTCGGGTCGATGGTGTTGTCCACAACGACGGACATGCCGTTGAAGAGGCGGTTCTGGCCGGCGGTGACGACCTCGTCGCCGGCCTTCAGCCCCTCGACGATCTCGACCATGCCTTGATTGCGGCGGCCGGGCTTGACGAACACCTGCGACAGCACGAGCGCGGGCTTGTCACCTTCCGCCGCCGGCTTGGCCGGATCGGCAGCCTTGTCGGTTGGTTTTGCCGCATCGGCGGCAGGCTTGGCTGCATCAGCCGCCGGCTTCATGGCATCGGCCGGCTTGGTGTCCGCAGGCTTGGCTTCCGCCGATTTGTCGGCTGACGGCGCGGCGGGGTTTTCCTCCGGCTTGGCTGGGGCCGCCTCGGCAGGCTTGGCCGGCTGCACCACGAAGATGTAGTCGCCATAGAGGCTTGTCGTCAGCGCCGTCTGCGGCAGGGTCAGCACGTTCTGCTCTTCGGGCAGCTCGACACGCACCTGCACGAACTGGCCGGGGGTCAGCTTGCCATCGGGATTGGCGACTTCCGCCCGGATGTTCACCAGCCGGCTGGACGAGTCGATCTTCGGGTCGATGCCGCGAATGGCGCCTGCGAATGGCCTGTCCTCACCGCCAAGGCCCAATCGAATCGTCTGGCCGATCTTGAGCAAGGCGAGTTGCTGTTCGGGAACCGAGAAATCGACCCGCATCGTGTCGAGGTCCTGCAATGTCACCACGGCGGTGCCGGGCGCCAGATACTGGCCGATATCGATTTTCGGAATGCCCACCGTGCCGCCGAAAGGCGCCGTCAGCTGCTTCTGTTCGAGTACGGCCTGCAGCTTGGTGACCTGAGATGCCGAGGCCGAGGCCGCCGCACGCGCCGTGTCCAGCGTCGAGTCGGAGCCGACGCCACGCCTGGTCAGTTCAATGGCGCGGGCCAGCGAGGTCTGGTCGAGCGCGGCCTGCGCTTTCTGTGCGTCGAGATCGGCGCGCTCGACGGCGTCATCGAGCTGCAGCAGAACCGCATTGTCGGCCACCTTCTGGTTGGCATGGAAAAGGATGTCCTTGACGATACCGGTGGTCTCGACCGCCAGGTCGACACCGCGCACAGCCTTGACCGTACCGATAGCCTCGACGCCTGGCGTCCAGGCCGAAGGCTTGGCGATGGTGGTCGACACGGTTGCCGCCGGCGGCTTCATCGATGCGAAATACTGCTTGATGCCGTTGTCGCGCAGGAAGTTGAAGCCGACGATGCCGCCGACCACGACGACGAGCAGAGCCAGAACCAGAACAATGATAAAGATACGGAGTATGCGCTTGAACAAGGAAGTCCCCTCAGTCGAAATCCGGCGCGAAGCGCGGATATCGGGACACATATCGACTGCGGGTCCCGATTTCAAATAATGGCGGTCTTCCTGTACCGTCTGGACGGTCTTGTCAATTGGGCCTAAGCTTGCGATGGGAGGCCCCATGAGAGCCCAAAGACCGAATTCGCGCGAGAAGATTCTCGCCGCGGCGGCTGATGTTGCCCGGGAATCCGGACCAGGCAGCCTGTCGCTGGATGCCGTAGCCAGCCGTGCCGGCGTGTCGAAGGGAGGGCTCCTCTACAATTTCCCGACCAAGGCCAAATTGATGCAAGGTTTGGTCGAAGGCTATCTGCGTGAGTTCGAGCACGCACTGGAAGCCGCCCGCACAAATGACAAGGACGAAAATCCCCTGGCTGTCTACATCAGGCTGTCAGCCAATGATTGCGAGGAAAAGCAGCCGTCGGCGTCCTGGATTTTCTCGGCCATCGCCGAGGATCCCGATTTCATGATGCCGATAAAGACCTTCAAGAGGCAGCTTTTCGAGCGGCTGAAAGGTGAGACGCCGGATCTCAAATCGCTGTTAATCTGCTATCTCGCCATCGAGGGATTGCGCAGCATGAACCTCTTCGATTCGGATGTCCTGTCGAAAGATGAGCGAGAGCTTCTGGTATCGTCCCTGCTCGAGATCGCCAAATAGGCGTCGCCCACCCTATGTCTGGACCCCGCTGGTCGAAAGGCAGATTCCCGACACCATGAAGGCGCGCGGCATGACCGAGGAACAGGTCAAGCACGATGTGCTGCTCGCTGCCCAGCCGACCAAGGAATTCGTCACCGTCGATGAGCTTGCTGCGTTGACGCTGTTCCTGTGTTCGGACGCAGCCAGGCAGATCACCGGCACGACCTTGCAGATGGACGGCGGCTGGACGGCACAGTAGCCCGGCCCCGAAGGCTCAGCATTTGCTTCCGGCGGCCAGTAGCGGGGTGTCTCCTGGTTGGATTCCGCTGCTCGTTCGACGCGAGAGTTTCGGGATAGCGGCGATCAACTCTCGCGTATAGGCCTGCTGCGGACGATCCAGGACATCTTCCGTATTGCCATACTCAACCAGCTTGCCGTGCTGCATGACCGCAACGTGCTCGCAGAGATAACGCACCACGCCCAGATCATGGGAAATCAGGATCAGCGTCAGCGACAATTCGCGGCGCAGCCGCGCAAAGAGGCCGAGCACCTGGGCCTGGATGGTGACGTCCAGAGCGGAGGTGACTTCATCGGCGATCAATATCTCAGGTTCCAGCGCCAGGGCTCTGGCGATGCCGACGCGCTGCCGCTGGCCGCCGGAAAGCTGCGTGGTGCGTCGGTCCAGCAACTGGCGTGGCAATTCCACTTTTTCCATCAGCTCGCGGATCCGCTCCGGGATGTCTCTTTCCGGGCAGATGTTCTGTTGCCGCAGCGGTTCGGCCAGAGTTCGCGCAACCGTAAACGCCGGGTTGAGGGACATGAACGGGTCCTGGAACACCATCTGCAGTTTGCGAACCTGCTCCGGTCGGCGCTGCCTTAGCGCGCGATCGAGCGATTGGCCGTCCACCTCGATCTCTCCTTGTTCCGGCTGCACCAGGCCTGCAATGGCCCGGGCTATGGTGCTCTTGCCGGAACCGGACTCGCCGACGATCCCCAGTGCCCCACCGCGCCGCAATGCCAGCGAAACATTGTCGACCGCGCGCACGATCTGCGGCGGCTTGCGTGTCGCCCAGGCTGCAAGGCTCTGCCCTGGGTAGAAGTTCACGCACAGGTTCTTCACCAGGAGATGCGGTTCCGTCGCCACGGGGCATGCATGCGTGGTCGGCTTCATCAGCGAGGGTTGGGAAGCGATCAGGCGCTTCGTGTATTCATGGGCGGGGTCACGCAGGATCTGATCGACCGAGCCGATTTCCAGCACCGCGCCGTCCTTCATGACGACGACGCGGTCGCACATTTCCGCGATCACGCCAAGGTCGTGAGAGACCAGAATGACCGACAGCTTGCGTTCACGCCGGATGCCGCGGAGCAGGTCGAGTATCTGAGCTTGCACCGTGACATCAAGTGCCGTCGTGGGCTCGTCGGCAATCAGCAGTTTCGGTTCGCAGGCAAGGGCCGCCGCAATCATCACCCGCTGACGCATGCCACCGGATAGCTCGTGAGGATAGGCGCCCGCGCGCCTTGGCGCGTCCTTGATGTGCATGTCTTCGAGCAGTCCGACCGCCCGCGCATTGGCCTGCCGCCAGGATACGCCCTGATGGACCACCATCGCTTCTCCCACCTGACGCCCGACCGTCATGATCGGATCAAGATGCGTCGACGGGTTCTGGAAGATCATCGCCGCTTGCCCGCCACGCAGCTGGCCCAGATCGGCATCCTTCATGGCGAGGACATCGCTGCCCTCGAACATGATCCGACCCGACTTCACCAGTGCGTTGCCGGCAATCAGCTTGAGGATGGCTCTGCAGGCCACCGTCTTGCCCGATCCGGATTCACCGACGATCCCAAGGACCTCTCCCGCTTTCAGTGAAAAGCTGACGCCGCGCAGGGCGTGGACGTCGCCAAAATTGGTGGCGAAGTCGATGGTGAGGTTCTCGACGCTGACGAGGTCGCTCATCTCAGGATTCCGTGTTCAGGAGGCGGGCGAGACCATCAGCGGTCAACGAGAGGCCCAGCGCCAGAAGGCAGATGGCGATGCCTGGGAAGATCGCAATCCACCATGCGGTCGTCAGGTAGGTCTGCCCGTCCGCGATCATGGCGCCCCATTCGGGCGTTGGCGGTTGTACGCCGAGGCCGAGAAAACCCAATGATGATCCGAGCACGATGGCCAGCACGGCATCGGTCATGACGAAGACGATCGATGGGACGATGGCATTCGGCAGGATGTGGAACAGCATGATGCGCAAATGCCCAAAACCCATGCCACGTGCCGCCAGCACGAAATCGACGCCGCGCAGCACCAGCGCCTGGCTCCGCACAAGTCGCGCATAGCTGACCCAGTTCACCAAGGTGAGCGAGATGAAGTAGCTCTTGAGGCCGGGCCCCAGCACGGCCACGATGGCGATCACGAGGACGAAATAGGGAAATGATACGGTGACCTCGAGGATGCGCATCAGCGCCGCATCGATCCGGCCACCCAGATAGCCGGCGATAAGGCCGATGATCGTCCCCAGGATGATCGGACCGACGACGCCGAAGAAGGCCATGGCGAGATCGTAGCGTGCGGCAAACAGTGTCCGCGCCAGGACATCGCGGCCGATGGCGTCGGTGCCAAACCAATGCTCGGCGCCAGGTGGTTTCAGCGCCTGCATCACATCGACCTTGATCGGGTCGAAACTGGTCAGCACCGGCGCCAAAATGGCCACGACGATCCAGGCCAAGGTGATGGCGCCGCCAATGATCAAGGTTGCCGGCATCGTGCGGATACGCGCCATGGCCAAGGAGCCGCTGCCCTGCATCACATCGCTCATAATTCCACCCGTGGGTCGAGAATGGCGGTCAAGACATCGACGGCAAAATTCGAAATGACGACACCTACGGCAAGCAGCAGGGCCACCGCCTGGACGACGAACTGGTCGTGCGTGAGAACGCCGCGGATGAGCAGGTTGCCGAGCCCTGGAATGTTGAAGACATTTTCGACAACGACCGTTCCGCCGATCAGGAAGGCGACCACGACGCCCAGCAGATTGACTGTCGGCAAAAGGGAATTCCAGAACACATGCCGGGAAAAGATGTAGCTTTCCGGCAGGCCCCTGGAGCGGCAGGCGATCGCGTAATCCTTGTCCATCTGCTGAATGAAGGTCGCGCGCAGATTGCGCGCGACCTTCATTCAGCAGATGGACAAGGAT
>NZ_RZQY01000357.1:0-5985 GCF_003998575.1 Mesorhizobium sp. M7A.F.Ca.CA.001.10.2.1
TTCAGGCCCCAATGGTTTCGGCAGAACTAGACACATGACCTGGACCCGCCAATGAACTCGGCGCGCCTAAGAAGGCGACGATTCTGCTGCTCCTGATACCCTCCGCCGTAGGATCTCAATTGAGAATGGGGAGTCTGCCGTTCCTTATTGAAGCCGCCCCGCCGGAGGGGAAAGTCCGGAAATACGGTATGAGATATCGGTCGTCGTTCTCGCCGAGATGCGCAATCCATGACCTCACGTCTGGCATCGCTGGACGCAAGTATGATTTCGCTCAGTCGACGGCAAATACACTCTTGCGGCGCTTCCTCCCAAAGCGTGGGCCGCAAGGAGTACGACGATGCCAAACGTACGACATGTTTGGATAACAATTGCCTGGGCCGCGCTGTTAGCGGCAGGCTCGGGTTTGGCGGCCTTGGCTCATGACGGCGGCCACATTAGTGGCGGCCAAGGAGAGGGCTACGGTCACCGCCACAGTGACGAAGGACATGACGCGGGAGGGCCAAATGACCCTTCAAAGGCCGGGAGCATCGGCGGTCGCTGCCGGCGATCAGTTCTCAGAATGCTGATCTCATTGAGGCGAGAATTCCATCACCTGCAGAGGTGTGCGGCCAGTCGGGAGAACCAACTCGATACAGCGGTCGCCGAGGTCTTCCTGCGAGAATCGCTTCTTTGAATGTAACGAGACGAACCAGCATTGGTCCGGGCGCGCCCCGGATGGGCCGGCCTCCCCGGCAGGAGGAATCATGAATATCAATCATCCCGGCAAACCGGAGACGGAGGTCGTAGCATTGACCTTACCGCGTGCCAAAGAGGGGAGATTTGTCCGCGCGCTCCGCATCGTCGCATTTGGCGTTGCTGCCCTATCTGCGTTGTCCGCCGCTGCGTATGCCGGCCGGCAGTATTGGACGGTCTGGCGTTTCGAGGAATCGACCGACGATGCCTATGTGGAGGCCCACATCGTGCCAGTTGCACCTCAAGTCGCCGGCTACCTCGCCACTGTGCTGGTCGCAGACAATCAGAAGGTCAAGGCGGGCGACGTGTTGGCGACCATCGATCCGCGCAGCTTCAAGGCAGCCGTCGATGAGGCGAAGGCAGACGTCGCCGAGGCGAAGGCGAAAATCGTGAGCATCGACGCCCAGTTGGCAGAGCAGCGCGCCCTCATCGACGAGGCGGATGCCACCCTAAAGGCCGACCAGGCCACGGAGGTCTATGCCGCGCAAAATGACGAACGCTTCGAAACGCTTGCCAAGGGGGGATATGGCTCCGTCCAGAATGCACAGCAGGCAGCATCCCAGATCGGCGCCGCGAACGCATTGGTCGCGAAGGACAAGGCAGCCCTGGAGGCGGTGCGGCGAGAGGTCGGCACTCTCGCGGCCCAGCTTGATGAAGCAAATGCTGCTCTGCAGCACAACCAAGGAGCACTCGAGGAGGCAGAACTGAACCTAGGCTACACGGTTTTGCGGGCGCCCAGCGAAGGCGTTGTCGGTATGCGCCAGTTGCGGGTGGGCCTCTACGTCCAGCCTGGCATGCAACTACTTGCGGTAGTCCCGCTCGACGGTATCTATGTGGTCGCCAACTACAAAGAAACCCAGCTCTCCGAGGTCACTTCGGGCCAGAAGGTCAGGATCGACGTTGATGCTTTCGCCGACACCCCCGTAAGGGGCATCGTTGACAGCATCGCGCCGGCCAGCGGCCAAGAGTTCTCGCTCCTGCCCCCCGACAATGCCACCGGAAATTTCACGAAGATCGTTCAGCGGATCCCCGTCAAGATCGCAATAGACCGGGATGATCCTCTCGCAGGGTTGCTCCTGCCCGGAATGTCAGTCACCGCCACGATCACCGTTAGCCAACCGCCGCCAGATACAGAGCATGGCAGGTCTCGAAACCAGCCATGACCGAGACCCTACCGATGACATCGCATCGCGACAGGGAGGGTGCGACTTTCCGCGATTGGATCTGCATTTTCGGATGCATGCTCGGCGCGTTGATCGCTGTGCTGGACATCCAGATCACCAATTCCTCGCTTCCGGAGATCGAGGGCGGGATTGGTACGGGCTCCGACAACGGAACGTGGATATCCACCTCCTATCTCATCGGAGAAATCATCATGATCCCGCTGACGGATTTCTTCACGCGAGTGTTTTCGTTCCGCAGGTTTCTGCTCGGCAGCACCTGCCTGTTCCTCCTCTTTTCAGTCGCGTGCGCTTTCACGACAAGCCTCGGGCAGATGATCGTCCTCAGGGGTTTTCAGGGCTTCGCCGGCGGCGTGATGATCCCAATGGCATTCACCCGCGTGCTGACGTCCTTGCCACAACGCCAGCAGCCGGTTGGCTTGGCAGCATTTGCGCTCACGGCCACTTTTGGGCCTGCGATCGGACCGACTATCGGCGGTTACCTCACCCAGCACTATGGCTGGGAGTTTATCTTCTTCGTCAATCTCGTGCCGGGAGTCCTGATGCTCGGCCTGCTTTTTCCAACCCTCGAGCGGGAGAGGATGAACCTTTCGCTGTTGAAGGAGGGGGATTGGTATGGCATCGCCTTCATGATTGTTGGGCTTTCCTGCCTCCAGACCGTGCTCGACGAGGGCAACAAGAATGGCTGGTTTGGCTCGCCGCTCATCGTTCATCTATCGATCGTTGCCGTCGTCGCCCTTGCGGTCTTTGTCGCCATAGAGCTGACCGTTGATAGGCCTGCCGTTCAACTGCGGGTGCTCGTCCACCGTAACTTCGCGCTCGGAACCCTAGCCAACATGCTGGTCGGCGTCGCGCTGTTTGGCTCGGTCTATGTGCTCCCGGCCTATCTGAGCCAAGTCCAAGGGTACAATTCCGAGCAGATTGGTATGGTGTTGGCCTGGGTCGGGCTGCC
Source organism: Mesorhizobium sp. M7A.F.Ca.CA.001.10.2.1 (assembly GCF_003998575.1). Classification (NCBI taxonomy): domain Bacteria; kingdom Pseudomonadati; phylum Pseudomonadota; class Alphaproteobacteria; order Hyphomicrobiales; family Phyllobacteriaceae; genus Mesorhizobium; species Mesorhizobium sp. M7A.F.Ca.CA.001.10.2.1. Next base: position 2,866 of record NZ_RZQY01000357.1, read on the forward strand.
CCAACTGGTAATTATTCCGTTCGTTCCCTGGTTGCAGAAGCATTTGAGCGCACGTGCAATCGTCTGCGCCGGGCTCGCGATCTTTGCAGCGAGCTGTTTCATGAACACGCATCTTAACGTGAATGATGGCAGCGATCAGTTCGTGACCACGAATTTCATCCGTGCATTCGGCCAGGCCATCGTCCTTGCTCCGCTTGCCGGTATTGTGATGGTCGGCATACCTAGCGAACTCTCCGGTGCGGCGTCCGGGGTTCTCAATATGATGCGCAGCCTCGGTGGGGCGCTGGGAACGGCCATGCTGGCAACACTGATCACCAGGCGGGAGCAATTCCATTCCAACATTATCGGGCAGTCTGTCACGCCCTACAGCGAGCCCACCGAGCAGTTCATATCTCGAATGACGGAATACATTATGTCGCGCGGTGTCTCAGACGAGAGTCTAGCACGCCACCAGGCGGAGGCCTTTCTCGGGAAGCTCATCGCGCAGCAGTCCCTGATCATGGCCTTCTCCGACACGTTCTACGTCCTTGGCATCATCTTGCTGGTGGCGGCGGTGGCGGTGCTGTTCACCCGGAGCCGTAGTCCAATGTGACAGGGTGCCGGGAGATCGACCTTCCCGCAGCTTCCGTCGCCGCGGTAGCCCGACAGGCCGAAGACGTCGTCTGGCTAGTGAATTCTCGTGTTGAACTGAAGTCGATTGCCACGGCCCGGAGGCCGACGAGCGTCATCGACGCATCCAGCTGCCTGCCAGTCATCCCTATGAATACTGGAACAGCCAAACCACAGAGCGAGCCGGACTGTACCTTCAGACGACCAGATCGGCCGATCTGACAGCTAATCGCGTGGGTCTCCCCCGACTTACATGCATCTAAAAGGAGTAGAGCAATGAATCCCCAACTGACTGACATCGAACAGGTCCGACGTGCCAAGGCGAGATACTGCCGTTTCGTCGATACCCGAGACCTGGAACAATTCGCCTCCCTTTTAGAGCCGACAGTCGAGGTTCGGGTCTTCAGCACCGAAGGCGAGCTCATCGCAAGCTTCGATGATCGCGAGAGCTATATGGACGCCATGCGGAGCTACATTCAAGGTTCGCACTCGATCCACCAGCTTCACAACGACGAAATCGATCAGATTTCGCAAACGGAGATCACCGCCATTTGGTCGATGGAGGACGTGCTTGTCTTTCCTGGAGCGGCCGCCGGTCTTCCGGCTCGGATCAAGGGCTACGGACATTATCATGAGCTATGGCGACTTGGCCCCTACGGTTGGCGTCTCGCGCGCATGACGCTTCGCCGGACGATCTTCGAAGTCACCAACGCGTAGGAGGCGATCATGGTTGGAAATCCGATTCATGTCGGAATTATCGGAGTGCACCCCGACAATGGCTGGCCGACGATCGCACACAAGGCGGCGGATGAAAGGCTGCTCGAATATCGCGTCACCACCATCAGCAGCAACCGGGTGGAGGTAATAAAGGTTGCAGCCGAGGGATTTGGCATCCCACATGCCGATACGAACGAGACGCTCGTCAATGATCCGGGCGTAGGTGTCGTCGTCGCGGTCACGGTGACGCAGCACAGGGAACTCGCAATCCGATTGCTCGAAGCAGGCAAGATCGTCTTCTGCGAGTGGCCTCCGGAGGCCTACGGTGCCACACGCCTTCAGGAAGTGCCATCGCCGAGCGTGGGCCTGAGTTCCCCGCGTCCCGTCTCCGACTTGAGGAACAACGCCCGCCTCGCACAGACCTTGGACGGCGCGGTTGACCTCCAGAGTCTAATCAATGCGATCGAATGTAGCGAGGGGGAGGCGGTCGATGTCTGAGACGATGCTGGCGCTTATAATGACGCGAGCGGGCGGACCCGAGGTCATGGAAACGCGCGAGATCGCCCGGCCGCGCATTGCGAACGATACGGATATTCTGGTTCGCGTGATGGCGGCGGGGGTCAATCCGGCCGACTGGCAGAACCGCCGCAATGGCGCGGTGTATGGGACTGGCCCGCGGGACGCATTCACCATCCTCGGCATTGACGGTACTGGGATTATTGAAGAGGTGGGTTCGGCAATCACCCATCTCCGTCCCGGGGACGCCGTCTGGTATGTCGATGGCGGCTATGCCGGCAATTTCGGCAGCTACGCCGAATACAAGGTGCTCAACGGGCATTATGCCGCGCGGAAACCCGTCAGCCTAGGCTTCGTCGAGGCAGCGGCGTTGCCGACGGTGGCGCTCACGGCCTGGGAGGCAGTATTCGAGAAGGCCGATGCCAAGCCGGGTAGCTTCGCCCTGGTGCATGGCGGCGCAGGAGGACTTGGACATATCACTATACAATACCTGCGCAGGCTCGGCGCCCGTATCGCGGCAACCGTCTCAGGCGACGCAAAAGCTGCCTTCGTGCTGTCACTTGGTGCTGAACTGGCGATCCAATATCGCGAGGAGGACGTTGCCGCCGCCTTGCGCCGCTGGACCGGAAAAGCCGGCGCGGATATCGTCTTCGACTTCGTGGGGCACGAGAATTTTGCGCGAAGCTTCGACCACGCCGCGCCGTTCGGCACTCTGGTGAACACCGTCGTCTCGCCATGGCCGAAGGGAAGCAACGATTCAGCGGAATGGAACAATCTCGACGTCCGCTTCGTCAATATCGGACAGCCGCAGATCGCGGGCGATCATCTTCGCCGGCTGAGACAGACCGATGTCTTGCGGCGGGTTGCCGGGATGGTCGATCGCGGCGAGCTGCACCCTCATGTCGACCGGGTGGTGTTGTTCGGCGGTGTTGGCGCGGCACACGAAGCTTTGGAGAACGGCCGTACGATGGGTCGTGTCGTCCTTTCCATTGCTCCGGACCTGGCTGCCTAGCGCCGGCGACCAACCACTGTTCATGTCAGTAAAGATCACACCATGGACATGGGACTTGTTGGAAAGCGCGTCCTCGTGATCGAACCGAGCACCGGGCTCGAGGCGATGGTGGAGGTATTCGCCGCGGAAGGTGAAGCCGCTTTCGTGCAGGGGCGGGACGAAGCCTGCGCGCAGGCCTTGGCCGAGTCGATCTTTGACGCCGGCGGTCGAGTCTAATGCGACCGCGTGCAGCGCTTCATCCGGCGGGGGGGAACGGGGCGCGACGC
>NZ_RZQY01000358.1:0-5979 GCF_003998575.1 Mesorhizobium sp. M7A.F.Ca.CA.001.10.2.1
TCAGAAAGAAGGGATAGAGGCTTCCGTCGGCTCGGGAACGCTCAGTGCTGGTAGCGGCGCCCACATGTTCGAAAAGCGTGATCATTGATGAGTTCTTCCAGTCGGTGCGGCATCGCAGTGCTTTTGCGCATAGGGACCGCAACCGTCGTGCCAACTGGGAAAATCGTTTCGGAACAACGCGATCGCTCTGGAAGCGTTGTGTCACATGTCCGACATCGTCGAGAATCCGACAACGAGTGCTCCTCCTAATCACCGGATCAACCTCCGGCGCCAGGCGGTGACACCGTGCAGAACTCGAGCAGTGAAGCTCATTGGTGAACCTGGTTGACGCCCAACATCTTCGCTCTGGAGCGCTTCACGCACACGGATTCATGGCAGACACCATGATGCGATCGATGCGGTTAGAGACCAAGCTGGCTGCGCCTGTGAGTTTCAGCCGCCAGCTGGAAGCAGCTGAGTTCTGAGGAGAAGGGTGGGGCACCCCTTGGGCGACCTGATGGTTGCCCAAGCCCTGCCGCAATCTTGGCCTGCACCGTCCCCTGGGTTGCTGTCGATCAAGCCAGGAAGCTGCATTCGGGCGAACGCATGGGGCTGGTCCCCATGGCAACTTGGGCTGATGTGGGGCCGTCCGATATGCGATACGAGGGTCTAGGATAGGGGAGCTCGGGCTCGGTAGTATCTCAGCGAGACGGCTAATGGTCGACGAAGTCTTCCTGACGCCACGCATTGGTATGCCGCAGCAACAGGGGCAGTGCGGGCGCAAGTCTGGTTGTGAAATCGGCTGCTACAGGGGCATGCCGCGCTTCATCTCCATACCGTCAGCGAAGAAAGCGCGGCGCGAGCATCACCAAAGAGAAGCGGCGCGCCGTTCGTTTGCGGTCCACTGACCAGTCGGCTTCACCTGTACAACACGGGCTGGCATAGCGTGAAACTGAGCCTCCAATGGCGGAAATTAGCTTATAGCATCCGGGCTACGACAACCTGCCCACAACCAGCGTCGAAGCCACCGCCACGCCACCAAGTCTTCAGGGAACGTCCTGAACGGAACCCAGCCGGGCACTCCTATCAAAGCGACCCCCTTCGCATGCTCAGGCCGCGCTTGCTGTCGCTGCGCGGGACCGACAGCCTGCTTCTGCCCTGCACAGTGCCGACGACACATGCTTCGACGAAATGGCGTCATCGAGGTCGGGTGGCTTCGGCGCCGGTGCTTTGCCAAATTGCATGATGTTTGGACGTCCGTGGGGGCGGGCAAGGGGGCACAGTCGTGCCTGCAGTTCTCGTGACTGGCGCGGTCGAGGCTGATGGGCGGGATGAACGATCATATGACTGCACCACTGGTATGACGCCGCGCGAAAGGGCATGGGAGTTTTTGCGCCGCAATCCAGCATTCCAGCGTGAGGTGACCGCTGCAAGCCAGCAGGCCAATAGCTGGTCTTACCAACCCTTGCTTGACCTGGTCGCGTCGGCCGGCGACCTGTTACGCTGGGGTGTTCTGTTTCGCCGAGTCTTATGGGCGAAATTCGATCGTTTTTGGTTCCGCTCTGGTGCGTCCATGTGTTGCCAGTCATTGCAGAACATCTGCCAGCATCGTCGGAGACAACGCCGTGCGAACTCTTGGCATTGCCAGGTCGTGCGACGGTCCTGCCTGGCGCCCGGCAAAGGCCAACATGTTCTTCTTCGCAATGCCGAGCATACGCTCCAGCTCGCCGTCTCTGGCGTGGATATCTTGAGCCTGTCTGTCTCCGAACCGAGGCGATCTGGCCCGCGAGCTTTTGAGGCACCGCCTGAGGGCGGCTCGAGTGCCTCAATGCTCTAAGTGTGGGTCAACGTCTGCCTGCCCGCTGAATTTGGCACGCCTTACACCTACGTCACGACCAAGACCTTCCTGTTGCACTTCGGCCTCGACACACTGCGGGATTTGCCCGATTTCGAGGCGATTGAGGTTGCCGCGCTGCTCAGCAAGGAGAAGCTGCTGGCGGGCGATACTCCCATCGGGCTGGTGAGTGGTGGAGGAGGTGAGGAGCGACACTCCAAGGCCAGGACGGGCTAGCGCAGCAGATACATGGAAGTAATATGAGCGGTTGAGAGTCGAATCAGGGAACTATGCGATCACTATCGATAAGAGGTGGCAATATCGATCGTGATTGTATCGGGCCACTCTACGGCGAAGGAGGCGGCAACTTGTGTCTCCGACCCGAAACGATTACCTTGCGGCCATTATGAGCAAGCATTTGGCATCCGTCTTGACGACCGTGAACGCGCCCTGCAGCGTACAGCTGGACGACGCGGCGCTGGCCGATTGCTTTGCGGATCTCGATTTGGCCAAGCAGCATCCCGCTCATGTCAGCGCCTTTCTCGGCGAGGTCCCTCTCGCCCAGCAAGTCGAGTTCGCAACCGCGCACCACATTCGCGGTCGACGAGATGAAGGCTTTTGCCGCCAAGTTCTCTGCCTGGTCCGGCGAAAGCTATCCGCTCGCCGCGTAATGGCTGGACATGATAGCCGACGCCCGTCCGAATGGCGGCGGCTTTTTTGTATTATATCGACCTGATCGGCCAGCTTCGCGGGAATGCCGGGGCTACGACTTTGAATGGTCATTTGGCGGCGGAACGGCTATGATGATCCAGATCGGCCATCGCGAAAGCCACGACATCGATATCTTCCTCGACGACCCTCAATTGCTCGGTCATCGACCATCCAAAAGCCACCTGCACTTTGAAACGATGCCGTCCGACTATTTGGGGGACGGGCTTCGGTTCCAGAAATTCGCCTTCGAAGACGTTGGCGAAATCGACTTCATCGTTGCCGGAGCGCTAACAACGAAGCCGTTCTAGACCCGCGTGGTGGAAGGCAGGACCGTGCGGCTCGAGACCATCCCGGAAATCATCGCCAAGAAGGTCTATTACCGGGGATTTCGGAAGCCAACCCGCGCGACATCTTCGACATCGCCGCCGCAGCCCGGTCGCAACTGGACGAGGTCGTCAACGCTCTGCGTGCGCTCCCAGAACAGGTCGCTCGAACCAGACAGCGGATGGAAAAACTCAACAATGAATTCGTCGGCCGCGCCATTGCACAGCTGATGATCATGCCCTGACTACGAAGCGTCGCCGCCGACAGTCTGGACGCAGCGTTCGCTGTGCTCGACGAGGTGTTGTCATCACTCAAAGAACCTGACCCCCACGACCTAGCGACCAACCGAGGGAGGGGAGGGGTTTCTCAGAGCCCGGACGCCTTGGTGAGGTTGGTCCGGAATCTGCCGCGCCTCCGCTGATATTTGCGGGTCATCTCGGCCGAGGCATGGCCGAGCTGCTTCTGCACGTAACGCTCCTCGACGTCGGCCGACGAGGCAAGTCCGGCGCGCAGCGACTGGCCCGAGAACAGCAGCGCCCGTTACCCTTCCGGGAGATCGGAGGGGACGCCGGCGGCGATCGTCACCTGCTTGACCAGGCGGGCGACGTGCTTGTCGGAGAGCCGTTCGACGTCGACGGTCTTGTTGTCCTTGAAGATGCGGCGGAACAGGGGTCCACGTGCGATGCGGCCAAAGCGGATCCAGCTCTCGAGCGCGACTACGGGGTAGGTGTGGTCGCTGGAGCCGCGGCCGACCTCGACCTCGCGCCAGCCGGTCTTGCCGCGCAGGGTGACCAGCAGCCCTTGCCGTCAAAAATCTTCGATCCAGCCGGCGCCATCGCTGTTGTCGTCGCGCATGACGTCGAGACCGACGATCTCGGAGCGCCGCAGGCCGCCGCCACAGCCCAGGAGCAAAATAGCGCGGTCGCGCAGGCCCTGAGGTCGTGGCCGAGGGTGGCGATCATCGCCAGCAGATCGTCGCCAGGACCGCCTCTTTTTGCCGCGGTGGCTTTTGCGTGCTTGCGCGGCGAATGCCGGCAAGAACCGTATAGATATGCCGCTCCGCGCGGTCCAACGGCCGGCCGCGCTGGGTAAAGTTCCAGGCGAGGCCGGAAAGCCGCCGCTCGATGGTCGCAACCGAAAGGGCAGGGGCGCCACGCTTCGGATCGCCGGCGGCGGTGCCCAAGGCACAGGCGCTGATATTGAGCCTGATCACCTTCGAGCCCGGAGGCAGGGGATCGAAGCCAGCGCGCCGGCACCAGGAGGAAAAATGCCGCCAATCCTTGGGGTAGGCGTCGCGCGTGTTCTCCGAGGTGGCGTTGTAGCCCCTCGCGGTCTCGACCAGTTCCTGGACATGCGCCGGGACTCTTTGAGCCGGGTCTCCATCTCCTTGTAGAGCTTGTCAAGCTCGCCATCGACTGGCTTCAGGTCGTCGATTGAACATTGCGTCATCATAGGCTTTGTGCCTTGTTGTAGCAGGCATCGTCCGTTCGCGCGGCGGACACAGACATCACCGTCGCTGAGCCGAGAACGACGGTAAAAGAAAATGCACTCACTGACTTCATAACCAATCTCTTTTGCGGGTGATTTAGAAACGGACGCCGAGCTTGGCGCTGAACCCGTGTGTCTGGGCATCCGAGGCGATCTGTCCCTGATAGGCGATGCCGAACGTCGCGTTCTCGGTGATGTTTACGTCCAGCCCAGCTTCGAGCAGAGCTGCGTTCTTTGCGATCGGCACGCCCTTGATGGCGAAGGAGGAACCGCCAGCAAAGGCAAGAGCGGTATCCGGCCTGACGTCGCCGAAGGCGTGGCGCCAGCCAAGACCGCCGCGCGCGGTAGCAGTCACGGTGCCGAGGGTCAGTACCGTCGACGCACGCAGACCTAGCGTGGTAAACGCCGTGTCGCTCGAGCGATCCCCGCTCGACAAGGCGGCTGCGCCGCCATTCTCGGTGAAGCCATCGGCGTCAAAATTCACATAAGCGAGATTAGCGTAGGGCTCGAAGGAAGCCCAAGCCGTATTGATACGGTAGCCGAGCTCGCCAAAGGCCTGGAACGTGCCGGCGTCGTAATCGGCCGAAAGGCTGTCGGCGAAGCCTGAAAAGACCACGGACCTGCCGGTCTCGATGCTGTGCCAGGTATAGGCAAGGCCGGAACGAAAACCGAGATTGCCGTTCTGCGTGCCGGCAAAAAGACCGAGATGGTAATTCTCGCTCGAGCCCGACGACGCGCGATTGTCCGCCTCCAAGGAGGTATGGCTGTAGCCGCTGATGAGGCCGAGCCGCCAGCTTTCGCCGACAGCCGCGTCACCGCCAGCCAGAAAGCCGCCTGTCGAGTGATCGAGACCGGCGGCATTGCCGTCGCTGTCGAGATGACCCCAGGCGCCGAAGCCACGGCCCCATACGGCGAAATTCTCACTCGTTGCCGGGGCCAGTTCCAGACCACCCAGCCCATAAGTCATCACCGGAACGCTGGAGGCACCGACGCCGTCGAACGCCGCACGGATCCGTTCGCTCGCGGCATCGCGTACAGAATGACTGTCCTCGATGAGGCCGCTATGAATGGAAGCATGAACCTCGCCTGATAGCATATCGAAAGCGTTGCGGGCTTCCGGCGCCGTCAGGAACAGGATGTTGTCCTGGATCGGATTACCGCTTCCAAGCGCCTGAGCCGCTGCGGCGACCGAGCGTTGATTGAAGGTGCTGGCAACATCGGCAAACGCCGTCGATGTGCGGCTGATATCGAGATAGACATTGTTGGCATCGTAGACGAGCTGGAAATCGACGAAGGGCGTCGCGTCTGTCGCCAGAGCCCCCGTCAGCCCGCCATAGGTGCCGCTTACGCCGCCTGCTGCGGAGAGCAGAGTATATCGGGCATCGACCGATAGCGTTCCCTGCCGCAGCAGCTCGATCTGCGCGCCGCTGTCGATCGCCGCTACTCCGCCAACATCGATGAGATCGGACGACCTTGCGAGGTCGACCTGATAGATCGATCCGGACTGCTGCGCGAAATCGCCCGTGACAGTCAGTGTGGTGACGATCCTGCTCGGATCGGTCGCACTGCCAGGAGCGACCGTGCCGCCCTCGGAAATGGTGACCGCACCGTAGGTGCCGCCGCCTGCGACGACACCGCCGCTG
>NZ_RZQY01000359.1:0-5968 GCF_003998575.1 Mesorhizobium sp. M7A.F.Ca.CA.001.10.2.1
CCGATGGACCGCGCGACCGAGAGCCGCAACTTTCGCCATGTTCCCAACCGCGTCGCACATATGGCTTTAGCCGGCGAGACGATCAGGCCGAACAGCCTGGAGCCGGTCGGCGACTATATCGTCTCGACCGACGTTGCCGCCGCGATCCTCGCGCTGATCGATGCACCGCGCCTCAATTACCGTCACTACAACATCGGCTCCGGGTCTAGCCAGACCATCGGCGAGATCGTCGGCTGGGCAAGGGAACGCGTGCCGGGCCTGAAGGCCGAAGTGACACCAGGAGAAGACGCCAATATCGTCCAGGATGTGAGACTGAAGGGCGGCATGTGGGGCGCGTATGACATCGCCCGCATCCTGCGCGACACTACATGGCGGCCGCGTCCGGGCAAGGAAGCCTTCCACGCCTACATGGACTGGATAACCGCCAACGAAACGAGATGAGAGGAATTTGCCATGACGCCAAGCGCTGCCTCGCAACCGCCCCAGCCGCGCGACCTCGTCGGCTATGGTCCGAATCCGCCCTTCGTGACCTGGCCCGGCGGCGTCAAGCTCGCCATCAACCTCGTGCTCAACTATGAGGAGGGCTCGGAATATTCCTGGCTCGAAGATGGCCGCAACGACAATTGGGGCGAATACAATCTCACCTCGAGCCCGCCGGTGCGCGACCTCGGCACCGAGACGCATTTCGAATATGGCAGCCGCGCCGGCGTCTGGCGCTTGGCACGGCTTTTTGATCGCTACGACATCCCGATCACCATCTCAGCTTGCGCGGTGGCGCTGGAGCGCAACCCGCCCTTCGTCGAATGGATGAAGACGCGACGACACGATCTGCTCGGCCACGGCCTACGCTGGATCGACTATACGACCATGGAGCGCAGCGAGGAAAAGCGCCAGCTGCATGAAGCGGTCGGGCTTTACGAGACACTACTGGGGAGGCGGCCGCTCGGCTGGAACTGCCGCTCGCTGCCCAGCGTCAACACGCGCGATCTGCTCGTCGAGGAAGGCAGCTTCCTCTATCACTCCGATCCCTGCAATGACGACCTGCCCTACTTCCTCGACCATCGGGGCACGGAAATCCTGGTCGTGCCCTATTCCAAGACGCTCAACGACAGCCGTTATCTGGTGGCGCCGGGCTACAGCAAACCGCGCGACTTCGCTGAGGATTGCCGCTCGGCGATCGATTACATGCTCGGTGAAGCCGACGAGACCGGCGGCCGCATGCTGACGATCGGCATCCATGCGCGCTGGATGGGCCAACCCAACCGGGCGTCCGGGCTGCGCGAGGTGATCGAACATGTGAAGCAGAACCCGGCCGCTGCCTTCATGCGCCGCGAAGAGATTGCCCGGTTCTGGCTGGAGAGCCATGCCAGCTTCGAGCGGCGCGGCTAACGGAAACAAGACGGCATGTTCGAAACCCTGATCCGGGGAGCCACCATCGTCAACGCCGAAGGGTTCGAGCGGCGCGATGTGGGCATTACCGATGGCCGTATCGCGGCGCTTGTCCAGCCTGGCGAGACGGCCTCGGCCAGGACAGTCATCGATGCGGCCGGTGCCTATCTGCTGCCCGGCCTGGTCGACGCGCACGCGCACCTGCGCGAGCCTGGACTGACACACAAGGATGACTTTTCCTCGGGCACGCATGCCGCGGCCCTTGGCGGCGTGACGACGGTGCTCGACATGCCGACCGACGAGCCATGGACAGCCACAGCCGAACAGCTTGCCGACAAGATGGCGATGACCGAGGCCCGCATACATGTCGATGTCGGCTTGCAGACCGTCGTCAGCCGCAACCTGTCGCTTATCCCTCGCGTGCTGGACTTGGCGCCGGTCTCGTTCGAGCTGTTCACCGCCGATGTGCCCGATGACTTCCTCTTCGCGACGTCCGACGCCGTGGCCGAGGCGTTGAAGGCTTTCGCCGGCAGCGACACTTTGATCGGCATCTCGCCCGGCGATCAATCGATCCTGACCGGCAGCACACTACGCGACCGCCCCGGCACCATCGCCGCCTTTCAGGCCAGCCGGCCGCCACTCGCCGAAGCCAACGGCATCGCCCGGGCGCTCATCGCCGCCGCCTCTGCCGAAACCAGAATTCATGTCCGCCAGATCAATTCCGAACTCGGCGTCGAGACGTGGGGCCGGCTGCGCGGCATGGCCGACGCCAGCGTCGAAACAACGCCGCAGAACCTCTTCTTCACCGCCAGCGATTATGAGATGCAAGGCGCTAATCTCAAGGCCTCGCCACCCCTGCGCTCGCCGCATGATGTGGATGCGCTGCGCGCCGCGCTGAGCGGAGGACTGATCGACATCGTCGCCACCGACCACGCGCCGCACGCGCCAATCGAAAAGGCTGCATCCTATGCGGCCTTTGCCGACATTCCAGGTGGCATGCCAGGGCTGCAGACACTGTTGCAGACCATGCTGAAACTGGTCGATGAAGGCTTGATCGCATTGTCCGATCTGGTGCGCCTGTGCGCCCGCAATCCGGCCGAGCGCTTCGGGCTTGGCCGGCGCAAGGGACGGATCGCCACCGGCTACGATGCCGATATCCTCATCCTCGATCCGCGCCAGTCCAGCACGATCGCCAATGCCGATCAGGTGTCGCGAGCGGGCTATACGCCATTCGATGGCTGGACCGTCCAGGCGCGGCTGACAAGCGTCTTCCTGCGCGGTCGCGAAATCGCGCGCGAGGGAAAACTGATCGGCCCGAAAATTGGAACCATCGTCACCCGGGAAAGCTGAAGACCATGCCCCTCCTCGCAGACAAGACCGCCATCGTCACCGGAGGCAGTTCCGGCATCGGCCGCGCGATCGCGCTGAAATTCGCGGCCGAGGGCGCGAGCGTCGTCATCGCCGACACGGTCGAGCAGCCGATCGAAGGCGGTAAGAGCACCGTGGAGTTGATCCGCTCGGCCGGCGGAGGTGCTGTTTACATCCGGACCGACATCTCTGACTGGAGCGCCGTCGATGCGCTGGTCGATGCGACGGTCACGCAGTTCGGACGGCTCGACGTGATGGTCAACAACGCCGCGATTTACACCAGCACCAATCTGATCGACACCACGCCGGAACAATGGCAGCGCGTCATCGGCGTCAACCTGACCGGTTTCTTCTACTGCTCGAAACGGGCGGTGATGCAGATGCTCACCCAGGCGCCCGTCACCGATGTGCGCGGCCGCATCATCAACATCTCCTCGCAGCATGGTATCGTGGCCTGCCCGGGCGACTTCCCCTATTCTGTGAGCAAGGGAGGCATCGTGCAGATGACACGGCAGATCGCCGTCGACCACGCCGACGACCTGATCGTCTGCAACGCGATTGCGCCAGGCAAGATCGTCACCGGCAAGCCGGGTGTCGCCAACGAACCCGACGCGCTCGATTACTCGCGAAGGCGCACGCCATGGCCGCGGCTTGGACATCCGAGCGACGTGGCCGGAGCCGCCTTGTTTCTCGCCAGCGACATGGCAAGCTACGTTACAGGCATCAACCTGATGGTGGACGGCGGCTGGATGGCGGGCTGACCTAGTAAGACCTAAGGCCGACTGCCCGGAGACCGCGGGCAAGGGCTGCAGCAAGGGACGTTGGCCGACGAACAGGTCAAAACATTACGTGGGCACTTTTTCGCCCCCAGAGTCGAGACACGCGCTCTGCAACGGTAGTAGTCGCAGTCGCAAACAGTTCTCCAGAAGCGATCTGGTCACGCGGTATCTTCCAAATCAGACCACTACTAGCGCTCCAGCTCTGACAATGGCGGCAGCACGACAGCCGGATGGCGGCCTTCGCGCAGCATCAGCCCGAGACTGTAGTCGACGGCTAGCTTCATGGCGCCGAGCGCCGTGCCGCCGTCTTCAAGCGAACTGACGGCGATCCGTGTCGGCCACGCAAGTTCTGCTGCGACGCGTTCGACATTTTCTGTCATCAGCGGGTTTCTGCCGACACCGCCGCCAAGCACGATCAGGCCGGGGTCGAGCATGCCGATGCAGCCGGCCGCCAGCCTGCCGATATCGGCTGCATGACGCGCGACTGCCGCTACCGCCGACGCTGAGCCCTCCAGAGCACGCGCGAACAGATCCTTGGCCGAGTCGGGCGGCGCGCCTTCCCCAGCGGGCCAGTCGACACGACAGCGCTCGATCAGCGCCCGCGAGCCGAGATAATGTTCGAGCCCTTCACGATAGGGCGTCTCGCTGGCCGACCACGGAAACGGCATGCGGCCGATTTCGCCGGCAGCACCGCCGGCTCCGCGAAACAAACGCCCTTCGGTGATGAGGCCGAGGCCGACCCGCACGCCAACCTGCAGAAAGGCGAAGGTCTGGTGGCCTTGCGCGGCGCCAAAGTGCATCTCGCCGATGGCCGCGCAATTGACGTTGTTTTCCAGGATGATCGGCACTTTGACACTGCGCCGCAGCAGGCCAAGCACGGCGGACGGCCCGCCGGGCCGGTCAAAACGATCGTTGGAGACGATGCGCGGCACCGCCACCGCAATGGCACGCAGCGCGCGAAAACTCTTGGCCACCTTGGCCATTGTGGCACGCGCCACCGACAGCACGACAGCGCCGACCGCGTCGGCATCGCCGGCTATCGTTTCCGGGATCGGTTCTTCCGCCGACGCCAGCTTCTGCGCGTCCATCGAATAGGCGACGGCACGCACCTGGGCGGCGCCGACATCGATGCCGATCGCGTAGCCCGCGCCGGGACCGATGCCGTAGACCGTCGCCGTGCGGCCGATGGCGCCACGCTCCAGTCCGCGCGACGCCACAAGACCCAAGGCGCTCAGTTCCGACACCGCCGCCGACATGGTCGGTCTCGACAGGTCGAGCATGGCGCCGAGTTTCGGCCGGGTCACCGGCCCATGCGCGGCGAGCACACGAAGCACGGCGCGGGCGCTCTCGGTCAGATTGGGGATTTCCGCAGCCGCCATCTCAGCCGTTCGACCTTTTGCCCTGAAAATCCTATTGGCCGCGCGCAAAATCACCAGCACGACTCAAAGGCGCATGCATGTTCCCCTGAATGCCTCATTGCCGGGCAGTTTGGCAATTTCCGCAAGCAGGATCTCAAACCGAAGGTCGAACGCAGCGGAAAATGCGCGAACAGGACAGGCTACACCTCGGTCGGCGACCACGGCTTCAGCTTGGTGTCGGTCTGGCGGTAGCGGAACGTAATGTCGGCGAGGCCGGCGGCGTCCTGCATGTCGCCGACAATGAGCTGGATGGCGATGATCTCCAGTATGGCATCGGCCATGTCGTTGCCGAGTGCCGGGATGGAAATCACCACTAGCCTGTCGGCGGCAGCGACATCGACGCGCCGTGTCACCAGCACCGAGTGACAACCGAAGGCCGCAACATCCTGCGCGATCTTCACCTCGCGGCCATCACCGATGCAAATGAGTCCGGTCGCCGCATCTTGCGATTCCATCGGTCCGTGCAGGTAGTTCAGCGTATCCCATCCGGATGCCGGCACCCTCACCGCCTCGCGGATCAGCATCGCCGCCTCGCCGGCATTGGCGAAGCCGACGCCGGCGCCAACGATGTCGATGGATGTTCTGCCCTGCAGCAGCCGTGCCGCCTGCCCAGCAGCTTGCGTCGCGCCGGAAAGAACGGCGGCTGCGGCGGCAGGCAAACGCGCCCAATCGAAGCTGTTGCCGGCAAGCCTGCCGATCAGCATGCCAAGCGCCAGCAAGGTCCCGGTATAGCCGGTGGAGCTTGCGCCATTGTCGGCGCCAGAATCCGTGGCAAGCACAGCACCAGTCAGATCAGCCAGCGGATTGCCGCTGCCACGGCAGACCGCCAGGCGCGGCGCGCCCGACGCCTCGCGCATGACGTCGTAGATTTCGCGGCTCTGCCCGGAGGCCGACAGCGCGATGAACGCATCGGCGGCTGCATCCGTCCGGCCATAGAGATCGGTCGGCGTATAGGCAAAAGCCTTGATACCGGAGGCGCGCAGATAAAGCGCACCGGCCAGCGCTGCCTGATAG
>NZ_RZQY01000035.1:0-19783 GCF_003998575.1 Mesorhizobium sp. M7A.F.Ca.CA.001.10.2.1
ACATCGATAAGGGTCTTACAGCCGCGTCCGCTGCCATAGGCTCGCTTCTCACTGGCGAACTCTATTCCAAAGTCAATGCGGAGATGACCCGCATGAACGAGGCGAGCCGCGAGGCCCACCCTGTCGCGCGGACGCTTGGCAACGTGACGGGTGCGGTTGCCGGAACATTGCCGGCGATGATGGCTGCGCCAGAGGTGTTTGGCATTGGAGCTGCGTCGAAGCCTCTGCAATATGGCCTTAGCGCGCTTTCTGGAGCCGCGATCAACGGTGCGGATTCTGCTGTGCGTTCGGGGGGAGATATCAAAGAAACCGGCAAAGGCGCCGGGATCGGGTTTGCGACTGGTTTGGCTGCGCCATTCTTGGCGCCGCTGATCGGCAAGGGCGTCAAGGCCGTCGCCGACAACCTCCACATCGGCGCGGTCGCGCGCGCCCTCGGGCTCGACAAGACCGCCGCCAAGGTCTTGGCGGGGGCTGTTCGTCAGGATGCCGTAGATCCCGCTGCACTGTCGCAGCTCGGCGACAACGGCATGTTGATGGACCTTGGCGCGAACATGCGGCATACCGCCGGCGCTATTGCCGCCACCCCAGGCGAGGGCAAGGCAATCGTTCGAAACGCAATCGGCGCACGCGATGCTAATGCTAACTGGCGTATCCGGTCGGCCCTTGATGAAACGCTTGGCGAAGCTCCCACGCCCTCGCGCATCATCGATCGAGCCAATACCAACCAACAGCGCCTCGCGCCTGAATATCAAGAGGCATTGCGCGATGCTGGCCCGGTCGACACTTTACCGATTGCCCGCTATCTCGAAACCGAAGCCCAGACGTTGCGCGGCGAGCCGCAGCGCCTTGTGCAGCGTGTCCGCTCGATGCTGGACCATCAGCCAACGCCGGCTGACATTGCTCGGGCTCGGGCCGATGGCCAACCGCCCCCCGGCACGTCTCTAGTTTCGGACGCGGGCGAATTGCTGAACACGCGGCACGCTATAGACGACATGTTGGAGACAACCCAGGGAACGAACGCCGTCAACGCCCTGACCACGGCGCGGCAGACTGTTGACGACGAGCTTCGGGCATCGGTTCCCGGGATCAAGGAAGTTGACGCGAAATATGCAGAGCTGGCCCGGCAGAAAGAGGCTGTTGGGCGTGGCCAATCCGTCCTTTCAAGCGGCCGGGAAGCGCCGCGCCCCGACGAACTCGCCGCAGAAGTCCGGCAAGGTGCATTGCCGCAGGGGCTGCAAGTCGGGCCGTCCGCTGTGCCGCTTCGGTTGCGTGAAGGCGCTCGGGCGGAGATAGAGCGCATCGTCGGTACCAACGCAAACGACCGTGTAGCGCTTCAGCGGCTCATCAAGGGCGAAGGCGATTGGAACAGGGCTCGTCTGTCGACGCTTTTCGGGTCCGACAAGGCCCGCTCCATCATCGATCTGCTTGACCGGGAAAAGCTGTTTGCCGACACGTCGAACATCGTCACGCGCAATTCGGAGACGGCGGCGCGTGTCGCTGCTCGCGAAGCAATTGATCCCGCCAACGCCCCCGGGTTTGGCTTACGCGAAGGCTTCATTGCCGGCGGTGCCCGCGGCGCGGCCCGAGCGGCCGGCATGCGGACGGTGGATAAGGTCATTGACGCCTTGAACAATGGCGGAAACGAAAAGGCTATAGCCGACATGGCTCGCACGCTGATAGGCGGCCCGCAACAGAGCGCAGTATTGGAAGCGCTTATGAAGGCCGGCCGGGGATCTCAGATTCAGCAGTCACAGGTCGATCGCGTTGCGCGAGCGCTTTTGCTCAGCGGCCCCGCCGGGGCCAACCGCCCTTGAATACCGCACTTTGCGGTCCTCATAGTACCAGATAAGCAGAACCAGGACTGTCCCCGCCATAAAGCCGACGACCAGCCCCATCATGAATTTTGGTTCAAGACTGCTAAGAAACCAGTCAAGCCCCTGATGCAGTACCGCCAGCACCGCAATCGTAATCAAGGCGGCAATTATCTGAAGGACGGTGTTCCGGGACATGTGGCGGAACATATGCGGAAACAGCCTGTATTGAAAGATGCGGGGCAGGCGGCCGATTTAGCATCAGGTTAGGGCGGCAAGAGTTGGAATCCGCCCGACCATCGCAACTATCCCCGACGCCGCAAGTTGACCTATGCTGGTTGATCCCAGCTACTACAGACCTTGCCCGCTACCGAGAGGTGGCGGGCTTTTTGTCGCGCGATTGACACGCTGCCCGGCCTAAGCCAAAGAGTGACACATTGCGGATTGGCAAAGGGGAATGTCGATGAAGAAGATCTATCAGAAGCCCGTTTTCACGAAGCGTGAGCGACTGTCGTCCGTGACGGCTTCGCCAACCCCATCATCTCTTCCCCCGTTGGATCCGACCTAACCAAATCCGGGGAAGTAGCGAATCGCCGCTCAAGGGCGGTCAAGCAAGCCCGCTGGCCTCACGGCCGGCGGGCTTTTTCATTTCCGAGGGCAAGAACCCGACCAAAGCCCAATGCCGAAGCGCAAAGGTCTGACCCGTGAAACATTGGAGTTCTTTACACGTTTGATGCAGCCGACGTTCAACAGTCCCCTCATCGTCGGTTGGTTGATTACCCGCCACGGCTCGCTTGGCGTGGCGGGTATTCATCACGGAGAGCGCATGCAAACTGGTGAGATCATCGCAACGCCTTCGAAACGGCGTTGGTCGCGGTCCTGGCCCCAGCGGCAAGAACTAGCGGAACCTATTTTTCTGCTGCCCATGAATGATAATCGGCGGCCCAATGGATTGGGACACGAGCTACCGACGGGGTGGCAGCGCGCAGGGGTGCTTATTGCGGCCGCTGCTTTGGTGTCATCCTTGTGCGCCCTGCTGCTGGCATCTTGGATGTCAGGTTGACGGACAGGCCGCAGTGTCCGTTCCGGCCAATGTTTGGTATAAAGGTCTACTCCACCACAACGAGCAGAGGCCTGTGCTTTGGCTGTTCGTGCCAAATGACTTGGCGTAGGTCGCGCATTTTGCGTTTAAAGGGCGTCTGCGGCATTCTACACGGACTTCGGGGAGGTGCGATCAATGCCGATTCGACGGAAAGCGACTGAAGCCGGTGTCTTGCAGCCGTCGGAACTGGCGCTGTTGGGCCGCGTCTTTGAGCAGTTGAAGCTTGATGGCCAGTCGACGGATGCCCGCGACTCCATCGCATCCCGGATCATTGCGAACTTCATGGCCGGCGTGACCGATGAGGCCGAGCTGGTCTCGCTCTCCCGGCAACCGCTCGGCCGCTAGGAGGCAACTAATGGAGGGGATGTTGGCCATGGACGTACAGCCTTGGCCGGCCCGTCACTGCTTCCTCAAGGCTTCGATCACTCTGAGGATGCTGTCGGCCGAGCAGCATGCGCGTTCCGGCGCCGAGCGGCAGTTCGCTGTCGGGCTGCCGAGATACTTTCGCTCGTTGTCGTAGGAAAGCCAGCTAGGCCATAGGCGTTCACAACCGACCCGAAACGCTTGATGAAAAGTTTGTGATTTGGGAGGTGGCGGTCCTTGTCGATCAAAGCGATTGTGATGTAGCCGAACTTTGCGTGCAATCGGCGGATGCCATCTAGCAGATCGTCATCCGAGTAGTATTTACCTCGTTGGCCGGTTGGCGGACATATGAACCCAGCCGCCTTATAGGCGGCCTGTAGGCTCCCGAAGTGCACCCAATATGCATGCGCCGAGGGTGTGTAGGGGCAATTGTTGATTATCGCCTGCGAGAGCTTCTTTTTCTCTCGTAAGAGGCACTTCAGATTTCTGATCATGTCGGGGTCTCGGAGGGCAAAGACCCGTCCCAAGCTGAATTCCCGCTGCACTCGGGCAAATGTTTTAGGTTCAATAATAGGCTCCATCACCCTGGTCCGGACCCAAAGATCAGGAGGGTTGCGGCGCACCGGATTTTTCATTTTGTGGTTGGTCCGGTTGAAGACGTAGTATCCTGTCATCAACTCGTTTCGCAACACGCCTTTGACCCGTCCCCAACGCCATAAGTCGCCATCCGTCGACGGTATCTTTTCGTCATTCAATGTCTTGGCGATGTTCGCAATGCTTTGTTTCTGCGCGAGAAACATGCGAAAAATTCGCCGTACTATTTTGAGCTCCTCGTCAGGTCCAGGCATAAAAACTACGCGGTCTGATTTGAGCCCCTTGCGGTCGCCCGGCCCGAGGAACAATCGCGGCGTTCCGTCATGGCTAACCAAAAAGCGTCTGATGCCATAAGGCACGGGGCCGCCCTGTTTAAATCCGAGGCAAGCTTGCTGAATTTGCGCTCTGTAGATTTTGGCGGAAAGTTCGCGGCTGTACTCGGCCGCCATTACCCGCTTCAGGTTCTTTACGATGCTGGCGACCATGCTGCCGTCATTGTCGAACGGTTCCCCGCAGTAGTGGACATTGATGCCTGCATCGCGGCAGATAAATTCATAGTGCGCGGCCTGGTCCGTATCCTGGAATCGTCCCCACCGGCTGACATCCAGGACGAGGATCACGGAAAAGCCGCCCTGACCAGTCACGACATCCGCGAGCAGTTGCTGTAGTCCGTCCCTCCCTTTCAGACTTAGGCCGCTCTTGCCTGCGTCGGCATACGTGCGGACAACGGCAAAGCCTCTCATCTCGGCATACTCCGAAATGGCCGCTCTTTGATTATCGAGTGAATACCGCTGATGGTCGGTTGACATGCGAAGGTATTGCGCTGCCGGGACGCGAAGAGCAGTCGAGAGTTCGGGCATCGCCGGCGCTCCTTAATACCGTCCGACGGTATTAAGGGAGAGTAACACGGGGCGAATTTGCTGATTAAAGAAAACGGGCGATATCCATTGTCTCAAATCATTTAGTACACTGTAGTGCACACGATCAGGTCGCCGCCGTGCAGCTTGCCGGAGTTCGTCGAGGAACTGGCACCCGTCATCAATGCCGGTCCGATCGACACCTTGGACGCCTTTTCTCTAATTTGGCATTTTATACGCCATCGCGTATATCACCATTTTATACGCATTCGCGTATTCGGAGGACCATGATGCTTGACGCGATAGCGCGCAATGAAAAGCAGATCGGCGCAATCCTGCGGCGCGCCCGTCGGAAAGCAGGGCTTACGCAAGAGGCGCTTGGAGATCGAGTGCACCTCCGCCAGGGCACAATATCGCACCTTGAGGCCGGAAAGCCTGCAGTGCAGCTGCGAACCTTGATGGTAACGCTTTCTTCCCTCGGTCTGGAAATTGTCGTTCGTCGGCGCACCAGGGGCAGCCCTGCTGACTTCGAGGACCTGTTCTAGGGGCGGTGCAAAAGATCACGCACCCAGTGGCAATCAGGATCGTCTAAGGTTCCTGCGGCCGGTGGTCCCTATGCCCGCCGGGGGAACATTTTCGACTAACAAATGTTAATGCGCCTATGGAAATGCCTACTCCACCGGAAGCAGTACCCGATAGGATCCTAATCGCAGCGGCGAGACTGCAAGCGGCGTTGGATGCGAGGAACACGCAGAATAGCATTCAGTCCATGCGTGACGAGGAGGACCTGCGCCACGACTCCGATGAGGAGAACTAGCCCTTCTCCCGCGGCCGGAACTCACGGCGGCTTTGGCTACCTTCTTGGAGAATCCGCCATGGACGCTGACGCCAAAGCGGTTGGCATAAAACGCGATGAGATCGACGGGGAAGTTGACAGCCTGTATAGAACGATCCTTGATGCGATTGTGCATTACGATGCAGGTTCACCAGAATGAATTGGGGAGCGGGTGACGGAGTTTTTCAACCGGCTTTTGAGCGCCTTGGTCTTCCATGATGACCAAAGTGCCCTGATTCCCGAATTGAAGCTTCAGACCTATCCCCCAGGCTACCATTTCGAAACTGCCGACGCTGTGAGTTCATCTGTTTACTTCATTTGCAGCGGGGTGGCAGGTGTAATTGCCAGAAATAACAATAGCGGGGCCGCCGGCATCGCATTAGTTGGACAGGAAGGAATGACCGGGGCCGCGCTCGCCTTCGGGGTTGGGGTTTCCGCACATGACTATGTGGCTCTCACCTCTTGTGATGCCTATGCCCTAGAAGCGGGACGGCTCACTGAGGCTTTTGCGCGCTCCCCGAACATGCGACTGCTGGTCATCCGCTACTTCTACGACTTGGCGGCACAGTTTGCCGGATCGGCTTTCGCTAACGCGCGACAGACAGCGGACGCTAAAATCGCCCGAATGCTCCTGATGCTTCAGGACCGCTTGCCACAACCTTTGCCGATTACGCATGCGCAACTGGCGCTGATGCTGGGTACCCGACGACCAGGCGTCACTCTCGCGTTGCAGACGTTGGAAGGCATGGGCTACATTCGTGCGGGTCGAGGAAAAATCTCGGTGGTTGATCGCGACGGGCTCATCGAAATGAGTGACGGAGTTTATTCTGCAGCGGAACGGCAAGGTTAGGCGCTGCCGTCGGTCTCGCTTTCCTCATCGATCGTCCGGACCGGCAAATAGGCATTCGTTTCCAGCCACTCACGCAAGATGATCTGAATGAGATCCGCCCGGCCTGATCTTCATCTCGGCGGCGATGGAGTTCAGCGCGTCCTCCGTGGCTGGCTCCAGCGGTAGGCCGGCGACGTTCCGGAGCATCAAAGCAGCCCGCCGAAGCATGATCTGAAGATCCGCTCGCGACATGTCGGCGATGCTATCGGCGGCGTTCTCAAGCTCTTCTACGATAGAAAGGCGGGTCATGGCCTTGCCTTCAGCCTGACGCCTGGGCTCCCATGGTTCAGAAACTCGATGCCGGCTTCCTCAAGAACGGTCATCACGGCGCGCACCTTGTCCAAACCGCTGGTCAGTCCTTCGGCGCCCTTCTTTTCCATCGCGCTTATCGTGTTGATGTTGATTCCTGCCCGCTTGGCAAGCGTCCCTTGATCCATGTCAGCAAGCGCCCGAGCAGCGCGAAGCTGGTTTCCTGTAGTGAGCATGTTGTGTCCCCATATCGGTAGACTAGGAATATTTCATAGTTTGCTGTTGACGGCAAGCGAATTGCGGTTCATGGTTAACTAGTAAATGTAACTAGTTCATAGGGAACCAAACACATGCCGAGCACATCTGTTCGGGCTGCCGCCGAAGGCATGCCCAATGTCAACCGCCGCAACCTCTTGCTTGGTGCGGCTGCTTTCTCAACCGCTGCCGCCGTTGTTGCGGTCTCTCCTGCGGCTCACGCCGCGCCGACCAGCCTAGAAGAGGCAATCGCCGCCTGCCAGCGGGCCGAACAGACCTATGTGTCAACAGCGGCTCGGGAAAATGCCATCGCTGACGCGCTTGGCGATAAGCTCTTTCCGAAGTGGACGCCTCCCGGTGGGCTCTCGTCCATCTGGTCGCACCATCCGAAAGCCTTCCGGTCGTCCGGCGACCTCGAAGCCGAGATTGCCCGCAAGAAGGCACAGGTTGATGAGTCGTGGGCGTCGAGTTGCATGGATCGCGCCGGCTACAATCGGTGGATGGCAGGCATCACGTCCGCAGAAACCGAGGGCCTAACCTCGCTGCGCAAACAGGAAGCCGTGACCCACGCCAGCGGTCACCACGACGCCATGCAGCAAGCAGACGACGCAATCGCTGTCTGGAACACGGCGTTTCAAGCTTTAATCAGGCATCCCTGCGTGACGATGGTCGAAGTGAGGGCGAAGGCGGCAGCTCTCATTCATGGCTACGGAGCCCTCGGCGTTGCGGTCGATGACGTCGAGTTTATCGCCTGTCTTGCGTCCTTCTGTGGTGAGGGCTGACCATGGGCGAAGTTGTATACTTTCGCCCGAAGCCGCCGCCTTCCGGGGAACTGGACGAGCTCATCGCATGGCTGAAGCCGGCCTCCGACTGGCGCACCGGCCGCATGCAAATCGAGTTGGCATATCATTTCCGCATGACCGCCGATTTTCGACGCATCCTTGCCACCGATACACATGGGAAGGACAGCGCCGAAGCGGTTTTCCAGCGCGACCTAGCGGACAAGGCCTTCAAGGCTTGGCAAATCCAATGTCTCAAACAGGTCTTCATCCCGGCCCGGTGCGTCCGTGATCTGCGCTGGAAAGAGGATTGGCTTCGCCGCAATGGTGGCGGATCGCCGGAAACCGCGCTCTCTGTCGCCCGCGATGAAGCCGCCTTCGCGGGTCGCATCGAACTCCATTCCCGTCAACAGGCGACGCGAAAGGCAAACAGGAAGGCGGTGCGGTCATGAACGCGCACACCCGCCTTTCCGACCCGACTGTCCGCCGCTCGATCGAGGACGAGATTGAGCGGCTGATTTCGCTGCTGGACTTCGTAGAGCCGGACCCGGATCTAGAACCTTGGCTGGCTGGCGGCATCGAAGTCGTCGGCGCCGATGACAGGGAAGGGGACGACGAGCGAGAGCGCGACGATTGCGACCTCGAAGAGCAGCACGACGCCGAAGCGTACTGTGCGGAAGACTATGGCGATATCGCGTGGTCGAACGATACCGACATGCCGCAAGAGGGGTCGGATTGGCATCGCAACGGCTGGTGACCCCCGTATCGTCAAATAGTGGACATAGAGCCCGCTGCCTCATGGTGGCGGGCCTTTCTATTCTTTGTGTTGAACGATGTAGCTATTGCTGATGGCGTTGCCCCCAACGCCCCGCGTGACAACAACGGTGGTGTACCCGGCGGGCAGTGAACCGGTGACAGTCTCGTCGACAGGATGGCATCGTCCGACGATTTCACCGTTTGGCGCACCTGCGAGCCTGTCTTTCAGAGATGCCCGACACGCGTCGAACGACGCATATGTCGTCGGCGCGGCCTCAATGGGCTTGCAGACGGCAGCCTGGCCTGGGCTGCAAGAGAGTAAAAGCAATACTGCTGCGGTTGCGGGGTCCATTGTCGAAGCTCCACTGAGACCAGCCTCAACGCGGATCGAAGGCCTTTGTTGCACAGGCAGCCCCGGCGGCGACCCGCTGCCGAGAGATGGCGGGCTTTTCATTTGGTGGTGGAGCGTAGCGGGATTAGCGGGCACAAGCTTTCCCACTATCTTGCGCGGTCATGTCTCCAAGCTCCACCGTGCCAGGATGGCCCGCGATCCGATAAAGCACCTCGAAGCACAACACCGATACCTAACCAAAAATCGCGAAAAAGTCTTGGCAAGGAAACGTTCGCCAGAAGCTAGGGAAAAGAAGAAAAAATGGAGAGCTGAGAACCGTCAAAAAGACTTGGACTACGGGCGAAGGTATCGTGAGACACATAAGGAGATACGTGCAGCGGCCAAGAAAGCTTGGCGTCTAGCCAATCCGGAAAAAGTGGTTGCGTACTACCATGCGTACAGAGCTGGTCATCTGGATGAAACCCGGATTTCCCAACGAAAATACTTTGTCGAACATCGCCAGGAAATCTATAAGAAGCAGGCCGCGTGGATGCTGCGAAAGAAATCAATCAACACCATGCGCCACGACCCGGACACGGTCTATCGGGTGGTGAGCCGGGCGGTCAGTTCAGGACTTCCGCGCTTCATGCGTGATGATGTTATCGCCTCGATGCTCCTGGCTGTGCTCGAAGGCAAGCTACTGCTGGAGCACGTCGGTGCGCGGATGAAGGATTACGTCACCGGCTACAACCGTGAATACGACACGTTCAAAACGCTCTCGCTCGATGCGCCGATGGGAGGGACTGATCTCAGGCGAATCGACCTGCTTGAGGCACCGGCGCCGTATGAGCCCGAGGACGACGAGGATGACGACATGGTCATGCTCAGGGGAGGGCAATCGCTCTGGCGATAAGTCGTCATTGAACGAAAAAGTTAGGAACTGAGTTAGGAACCGAATAAGGCGAGAGCGATTTACTCCGCTTTTTCAATTAGTTAATTAGAATTCTGGCGGAGGAAGTGGGATTCGAACCCACGGTGAGCTTGCACCCACGCCGGTTTTCAAGACCGGTGCCTTAAACCGCTCGGCCATTCCTCCATCGTGATTCTTCAACCACTTGGGTAGCACGAGGCCAGCTCGTTTGGCCTGTTGGCACCGGATTGGCACCGAAGGCGCTCCCGGCTGGTTCACGCCTCATTCCTGTAAAGCGGCATTGAGGGCTGCGTCAACCACCGCTGCGTCGGTTCCTGCTTTCCTGGGCAGACTCTGAGCGTGTCGGGATCGAGCGCCGGGACTATCGCGGTCCAATGGTGCATGAAGAAGAAGCCCGCCGCGGGCGTTGCCCGAGATGTGAGGCGCTGCAGTGCTTGCATGCAGGGGCCCAGGCAAGGGCGCGATCCGGCTATCGACCGGAACCATCAAGCAACCGGGCGGACGGGTTAATCCCCACAGGGCCAACCTCTTGGGACGGCTGCGGTATTTCCCCAAAAATTTAGTTCGCCAAGGGAACAGCTGCTGGTGAGGAAGGCCGAAGCTGCAATTTGGCTCCGGCCTGAGCGGTCCTCAGTCTTTGCAGCTTTCATCGGCCTTTGCCGCCGCGGCCTTATCACCATGCTGCTGCGCCTCAATGTCCTGCTGCGAGGTTGCGAGATTCTTGTCCCCGCCGCCTTCAGCGCCCGCCAATGGCATTGTGGCGCCATCCTTGGCGGTTGGCTTGCCCGCGCTGTCCGTGGCTTTCGGGGCCTCTAAGGGCGCGTGAGTTCCATCTTTCGAAATGCCGGCGGTCTGCTCGGCATCCGTCCCGGCATTGGAAGCCGACTTGTCCGGGCATGCGGCGATCGCAGACCCGGCAGAAAGTGACATTGCGATCGCGATTGTCAATGAAGCCATTTTCATCATGCTCATCCTTCTGTTCGAGTGCCCTGCGGATGAAACTAGCGGCGCATTTCTTTGTTCCGGACTATCGGTCCGCTGCCCGACAAAGCCTGTCAACGGGCAGGTATGGCCGGCAGGAGCGAAGCCAGGCTCTCTGTGGCAGAGGGCATCACATCTCTCGCGTGGAAGCGCGAAAATCGTTACTTTTCAGAGGGCTCTTGCGGTGGAGACGCCACAATCTTGCCCGGTTGCGGCCACAATCGGTTAATACCGTGATAAGCAATTCCTGCGCACAAAGGATCGGGGTTCGAAGGCGTCGCTGGTATTGGTCGGGTGAGTGTTTCGGCTTCTTCGACGGTTGGATACGACGTCTAGGCAAGACTGAAGGGGACATCAGGAAAATGCAGGCTGTGACGCAACCGCGTCTTCGTCGCGCTGCTACAGTCGCGTTGTTCGCCATGTCGGCCGCCTTGCTGGCGGCTTGTGCGTCGCAGCCCGAGCCGAAAGCGATGGTCTACAAGAAGACCCGCTCCAAGGAATATTTCGCCGAATCCGAATATGGCGTGAAGGCAAGCCCGCGTGTGATCTCCCAGAATGGGCGCATCCAACGTGGCGGCGGCAGGGATCAGCTCGGCAAACCCTATCAGGTCCGCGGCAAGTGGTATTACCCGAAGGAAGACAAGCGCTACGCCAAGGTCGGCCTGGCCTCCTGGTATGGCGATGCCTTCCATGGCCGGCTTACCGCCAATGGCGAAGTCTACGACATGACCCACCTGACCGCAGCGCACCCGACCATGCCGCTGCCAAGCTATGCCCGTGTCACCAATCTCAAGACCGGCAGTTCGGTCATCGTTCGCGTCAACGATCGCGGCCCATATCACGAAGGCCGCATCATCGATGTGTCGGAGCGCGCTGCCCAGATGCTTGACTATGTCAACACCGGCACCGCTCAGGTGAAGGTCGAATATGTCGGCCGCGCGCCGCTTGACGGCGATGACGACCAATATCTGATGGCTTCCTACCATCCCGGCAACAGGGTGCCCGACCCGTCGGACGGACTGCCGACCGGCGTCATGGTCGCCATGAACGGGCCGTCGCCAAGCCTGCCTGCGGGCAGCGCGGCCGTGCCGTTTCCGGGCCAGTTGACCGATTCCGGTTCTGTCCAGCCGGTCATGTCGGCGCAGTCGTCGGCGTATGGCGATCTGGCGCTTCCGGATTTCGGCCCGATCGTGCCGGAACGCCCGCAGATCAATCTGCCGCCGCAATCACCGTTTGCCATGGCCTCGCTGTCCTATGCCGACGAGCGGGTCGAACGCGCCTCAAGTGCCTTCGCCGCGATGGGTGGCGACGGGATGTCGCCGGCCGACGTGCTTCAATCGTGGAAGCGGCAGCCGCCACCGGCCGGTCCGTCCACCGACTACGTCGCTGCCGGTTCGTTCGAGGATGCCGGAGAAGCCAAGCGTATTGCCGCTCAGCTTGCCGCCTTCGGCAAGATCGAGATCCAGCGTTCGGAACTCGACGGCGAGGATTGGTATTCGGTCAATCTCTATCCCGATGGCCACCGCAATCTGGACGAGATGTTGCAGGCTGCCTGGTCGCATGGCGCTCCCGATGCGCTGGCTGTGCGCAACTGAGTACAAGCCAGGCTGGATTTCGGCTACGCGGTTGATCCGCCGTGCAAAAAGCCCGATACTTTTTGCGGGCTTGCCGGCGGTGCCGGCCAACGGGTCGAACATCATGCAATTTCGCTTGCTCCCGCTCGCCGGGCTTCTGGTTTTTGGCCTGCTGCTGTTTTTCCAGGCTCCGGCCGGCGCGCAGCTGTTCGAGACCAAGGCCGCACAGGCCTTCATGATCGACGCCGAGACCGGGACGGTGCTGTTTTCCAAGGAGGCCGACAAGCCGATACCGCCGGCCTCAATGGCCAAACTGATGACCATGGAAGTGGTTTTCAACGCCATCAAGTCTGGTCGCCTGAAGCTCGACGATACGTTCGTCGTCAGCGAAAACGCCTGGCGCAAGGGTGGCGCGCCTTCGGGGACATCGACGATGTTCGCCAAGCTCAAGTCGTCGATCCGGCTCGAAGACCTGATTCAGGGCGTGACCGTGCAGGCGGCCAATGACGGCTGCATCATCATCGCCGAAGGCATGTCGGGATCCGAGGACAATTTTGCCGCGCAGATGACCGAACGGGCCCGCCAGATCGGCCTCAAGACGTCGACTTTCGTCAATTCGACCGGCCTGCCGGCGGATGGCCAACAGACGACCGTGCGCGAGCTGGCGCAGCTCGCCCTGCACCTGTGGCGTGATTATCCGGATTTCTACCGCTACTACGGCCAGAAGGATTTTACCTGGAACAAGATCTCGCAGAGGAACCGCAATCCGCTGCTGGCGATGGACATCGGCGCCGACGGCCTGGCGGTCGGTGCGAGCGAGGCAGCCGGCTTCGGCATCGTCGGTACGGTCAGTCACAACGGCACACGGGTGATCGCGGCGATGAGCGGGCTGGCCTCGGACAAGGAGCGTGCCGAAGAGGCGCGAAAGCTGCTCGACTGGGGTGTCCGCTCGTTCGAGAAGACCGAAATCTTCGCCAGGGACGAGGTGGTTGGAGAAGCCCAGGTTTTTGGCGGCGCCAAGCCCGGGGTGATGCTGAAGGCCAAGGGTCCGATCGACATCTTCCTGCCGATCACCAATCGCGACAAGCTGACGGCCAGGATCGTCTATGACGGCCCGATTGCAGCACCGGTGGAGGAGGGGCAGCCGGTGGGCGCGCTGCGCGTCTGGATCGGCGATACGCTGAGCCAGGAGACGCCGCTTTTCGCCGCCGAATCGATCGGCGTCGGCACGCTGCCGCAGCGCGCCCTCGATGCAGTCAAGGAACTGGCGGTCGGCTGGCTGCGCTAAGGCACGTCGCTCAAATCTGACCATGGTTTTGGCGAACGACGTGCATGAAAGCAAAAAATGACGGCATGGACGTTTGGCCGAACGCGGACTATCTAGAGCGCTACAATCCCATTCAGCCATGGACAAGAAGGCCTCTCGGTTGGCACGCGGTTTTTTCATCACCTTCGAAGGCGGCGAGGGGGCAGGCAAGTCGACGCAGATCGAGCGGCTGGCCAGGAAGATGCGCGCCAAGAAATACGATGTGCTGCTTACCCGCGAACCTGGCGGCTCGCCGGGCGCCGAAGCCGTCAGGCATGTGCTGCTTTCGGGCGCGGCCGAACCGTTCGGACCGAAGATGGAAGCGCTGCTTTTCGCCGCCGCGCGGTCCGATCATGTCGAGCAGCTCATCCGGCCGGCGGTCGAGCGTGGCTCCATCGTGCTTTGCGACCGCTTCCTCGATTCCTCACGCGTCTACCAGGGCGTCACAGGCGGCATCGATCCGGCGTTCATGGATGCGCTGGAGCAGGTCGCCATCAACGGCATGATGCCGGACATGACGCTGATCTTCGACATCGATCCGGCGGAAGGCCTGAGGCGCGCAACGCTGCGGCGCGGCACCGAGGCAGTCGCCGACCGCTTCGAAAAGGAGACGCTGGCGATCCATCAGGCCCGCCGCGAGGCGTTTCTGGCGATCGCCAAGGCCGAGCAGGAGCGCTGCATCGTCATCGACGCAGCCGCCGAGCCCGACGCGGTCGAGAACGTCGTCACCGCGGCGGTGTTCGCGGCACTGGCGGCGAGAACGCCGGCACGCGACAGGCAGGCAACGCCGGCATGATCTTCGAGCGCATTGCACCCGAGCAGCACGACACGCTCGACGGCGTGCCGGAGCCCTCCGAAACGCCCCTTCTGGTCGGGCACGGCCAGGCTGCGGGCGTGCTCACCGCTGCCTATCGGGCGGGCAAGCTGCCTCATGCACTGATCTTCTCCGGACCGGTCGGCATCGGCAAGGCGACGCTCGCCTTCCACCTTGCGCATCATCTGTTGAAGCACCCGGATTTTGCGAACGCGCCGGAAAGCCTTGCCGCTCCCGATCCGGCGTCGTCGCTGTTCCGCCAGATCGCAACCGGGGCGCATCCTTCCGTGCTGCATCTGACCCGGCCGTTGAACGACAAGACCAAGAGTTTCAAGACAGTCGTCACCGTCGATGAGATCCGCAAGGTCAGCCGCTTCCTGTCGCTGACCTCGCACGACGGCAGCTATCGGGTGGTCATCGTCGATCCCGCCGACGACATGAACACCAATGCCGCCAATGCGTTGCTGAAAAATCTTGAAGAGCCGCCGGCACGGACGCTGTTCATCCTGATTGTCCACGCGCCGGGCAGCCTGCTGCCGACGATCCGGTCGCGCTGTCAGGTGGTGCGATTGAACCCGCTCGACGCCGACGACCTGATGACGGTGCTGGAAACGACCGAGCCGGCGCCGCCTGGCGATCCGGCGGCTCGCGCGGCACTGGTCGGGCGGGCAGGGGGCAGCGCCCGCAACGCGATCCTGTTGACGCAGTATGGCGGGCTGGAGATCGCCTCCACGCTCGACGCTCTGGTCACCGGCAGAAAGAGCGATGTCGGCGGCGCGTTTCGCCTCGCCGAAGCCGTGGCCGGCCGCGATCAGGCGATCCAGTTCGATATCTTCAACCGCCGGGCGCTGGACCTGTTGTCGGACGCGGCAAGTCAGGCAGCACTGGCGGGCGATCTCGCACGGGCCAAAAAATTGTCGGACACTTGGCATGAGGCGCTGGACGCTATATCTGAGACCGATACCTACAATCTCGACAAGAAGCAGCACGCCCTGATCATGATCGACCGCCTGAATTCTGCAATGCGAATGTGACGGTTTTCCCGATGCATGCCGTTGTCCCCAAAACCGGGGCCACTTTTGGGCGGCATGCATTGGCATCGGGATGGCAAATGCTGCCTCGATACGATATCCACCGCCACGCCTTTCCATTCAGACATTCATGACGGTTCATTCATGTCACGCGACAAGTTCTACATCACCACCCCGATCTTTTATCCGAACGGCAAGCCGCATATCGGCCACGCCTATACGGTCATTGCAACCGATGCCCTGGCGCGCTTCCAGCGCCTGGATGGCAAGGACGTATTCTTCCTGACCGGTACCGACGAACACGGTCTGAAGATGCAGCAAACGGCCGAGAAGGAAGACATAACGCCGCTGGCGCTGGCCGACCGCAATTCGGCGATTTTCCGCGCCATGACCGATGCGATGGGTGGCTCGAACGACGACTACATCCGCACGACGGAACCGCGCCACTACGAATCCTGCCAGGCAATCTGGAAGGCGATGGCCGCCAATGGCGACATCTATCTCGACCGCTATAGCGGCTGGTACTCGGTGCGCCAGGAAGCCTATTTCGACGAAGGTGAGACGATCGTCGGCGACGACGGCGTGCGTCGCGAACCGCTTGGATCGCCCGTCGAATGGAACGAGGAAGAAAGCTACTTCTTCAGGCTTTCCGCCTATCAGGACAAATTGCTGGCGCTTTATGAGAGCCAGCCCGACTTTGTCGGTCCGACCGAGCGCCGCAACGAGGTGCTCAGCTTCGTCAAGTCCGGGCTGAAGGATCTGTCGATCTCGCGCACGACCTTCAAATGGGGCGTGCCGGTGCCGGGCGACGACAAGCATGTGATGTATGTCTGGGTCGATGCCTTGACCAACTACATCACCGCCGCCGGCTATCCCGACACAAAGGCCGAGCAATGGCGCTATTGGCCGGCTACGCACATCATCGGCAAGGACATTGTCCGCTTCCATGCGGTCTATTGGCCGGCCTTTCTGATGTCGGCGGGCATCGAGTTGCCAAAGCGCGTTTTCGCGCATGGCTTCCTGTTCAACCGCGGCGAGAAGATGTCGAAATCGGTTGGCAACGTCGTGGATCCATTCGCGATGGTCGAGCACTAC
Source organism: Mesorhizobium sp. M7A.F.Ca.CA.001.10.2.1 (assembly GCF_003998575.1). Taxonomy (NCBI): domain Bacteria; kingdom Pseudomonadati; phylum Pseudomonadota; class Alphaproteobacteria; order Hyphomicrobiales; family Phyllobacteriaceae; genus Mesorhizobium; species Mesorhizobium sp. M7A.F.Ca.CA.001.10.2.1. Next base: position 16,554 of record NZ_RZQY01000035.1, read on the forward strand.
GGTCTCGACCAGGTGCGCTACTTCTTCCTGCGCGAGGTGCCCTTCGGCAACGACGGCAGCTACAGCCATGACGCGATCGTCAACCGCACCAATGCCGACCTTGCCAATGGTCTCGGCAACCTGGCGCAGCGCTCGCTGTCGATGATCGCCAAGAACTGCGGCGGCGTGGTGCCACAGCGCGGCGACCTGACGGATGCCGACAGCGCGATCCTGGACCAGGCCGTCGCCGCTCTCGACACCGCGCGCAAGGCGATGGCCGAGCAGGGCATCCATCTGGCGCTGGCGTCGATCTTCGGCGTGGTGGCGGAAGCCGATCGCTACTTTGCCGGAGAGGCGCCATGGGCGTTGAAGAAGACCAACCCGGTGCGCATGGAAACGGTGCTGTGGACGACCGCCGAAGTCGTGCGCCGCGTGGCGGTGCTGTGTCTGCCCTTTACTCCGGGATCAGCCGCCAAACTGCTCGATCTGCTGGCGGTGCCGGCGGACAGCCGCGATTTCGCGCATGTCCACGCGGACCATGCGCTGGTGCCGGGCACCGCGTTACCCGTGCCGGAAGGGGTTTTCCCACGTTACGTCGACCAGCCGGACGCGAACGTCTGATGCTCGTCGACAGCCACTGCCATCTGGATTTTCCAGATTTCGCCGAGGAGCGGGCTTCCATTGTCGCTCGCGCCAAGGCGGCCGGTATAGGCCGCATGGTGACGATCTCAACTCGCGTGAAGAGATTTCAGCAAATTATTGAAATTGCAGAGACTTTCGACGAAATATACTGTTCGGTCGGCACCCATCCGCACAATGCCGCGGAAGAGCTAGACGTAACATCTGCCGATCTGGTACGGCTGGCCGCCCACCCGAAAGTGGTTGCGATCGGCGAGGCCGGTCTCGACTATTTCTACGACAAGGCGCCACGCGATGCGCAGGCACAAGGCTTTCGCAATCACATCGCCGCCGCACGCGAAACGGGGCTGCCGCTGGTCATCCATTCGCGCGATGCCGATGCAGATATGGCTGATATTCTTGAGGCCGAAACGGGGAAGGGCGCCTTCCCCTTCATCCTGCATTGCTTTTCTTCCGGACATAGGCTCGCCGAAATTGGCGTCGCTCTCGGCGGCTACGTGTCGTTCTCGGGTATCCTGACCTTCAAGAATTCGGCTGAGTTGCGCGCCATTGCCGCCGATGTGCCGCATGACCGCCTGCTGGTCGAAACCGACGCGCCCTACCTGGCGCCCGTGCCGTTTCGCGGCAAACGCAACGAGCCGGCCTATGTCGCCCATACCGCCAAGGTGCTGGCCGAAACCATCGGCGTCAGCGAAGCTGAAATCGCCGATCTGACGACGGATAATTTCTTCCGGCTGTTCGGCAAGATGCCGCGGCCTGTAGAGCAAAGCGCCTGAACGATGACCGACCGGCTGCGCCTCACCATTCTCGGCTGCGGCTCGTCGCCGGGTACGCCGCGCATCACCGGCGACTGGGGCAATTGCGACCCCGACAACCCGAAGAACCGGCGCACGCGTGCCGCCGCACTCGTCGAGCGGATCGCGTCGAATGGCGGCCGCACGACTGTGGTCATCGACACGGGGCCGGATTTTCGGCAGCAGATGCTGCTGGCCGGCGTTAAACGTATCGATTCGGTCGTCTATACCCACCCGCATGCCGACCATATCCATGGCATCGACGATCTGCGCGGCTTCGTTCTCGATCAGCGCCAGCTGATCGACGTTCATGCCGACAGGGCGACGATGCTTCGGCTGCGGGAAGCGTTCGGATACTGTTTCGAGACGCCGCAAGGCAGTTCCTATCCGCCGATCGTCAGGCCGCATCTCATCGACCACACCAGGCCGGTGGTCATCGAAGGAGAGGGGGGTACCCTCACCCTCGAGCCGCTGCCGCAGATCCACGGCGACATCGTATCGCTCGGTTTCCGCATCGGCGGCCTCGCCTATTGCCCCGACATCAGCGACTTTCCGGAACCCACCGCCGAACGGCTGCGCGCCCTCGACGTGCTGATCATCGACGCGCTGCAATACCGGACACATCCTAGTCACCTGTCCCTTGGCGAAGCGCTTGATTGGATCGAGCGGCTGGCGCCGATACATGCGGTGCTGACGCATATGCACGTGCCGCTCGACTACGCAACGGTGGTGGCCGAGACACCAGCCAATGTCGAACCAGCCTATGATGGGATGATGATTGAAATCCCTTACGAATCAGCGTGAAAGAAACAGAACTTCATGACCGGCTCCAGGGCTCGCGTACCCAAAGCGCTGCCGATGCCGGTATGCATGACGACGTGACCTCACCGTCTCGGATACGCTGCCCGGCACACGGCCATCACAGTATCGCGAAGCCAGCGATGGGCCGGGTCGGCGTCCATTCGCGGATGCCACATCGCCGATATCTTGAACTCCGGCGTGGGGACCGGGACTTCGAAGGTCGCAAGACCCGATGTGACAGGGAGATCGCTCGTCAAGCTGTTGCCCAGGCATGAATGCGGCACCAGCGCGACCAGATCCGATTGGCGTGCAATCCGCATTGCATCCGGATATCCAGGCACGACGACCCTTATCGCCCGTTTAAGCCCCAGCTTCTCCAGGGCGGCATCGACGGGCTCGATTCTCTCCCCATCCTTGGACGCCAAGACATGGTCGCAGGCGGCATATCTTTCTGCGGTCACCGCCGCGCGCTCGAGAAGAGGATGTCCAATTCGGGCCACGCCGACAAGCTTGTCATGGAACAGGAACTGGGTGCGTATCTCCGGCGCGGACGTTCCAAGCAGGCCGATCTCCAGATCAATGAGCCCCTCCCTTAGCGGCCGCGCGTCTTTGTCAGGTTTGGGGACAAAGCGAAGGCAGATCCGTGGGGCTGCCCGAGTGACCGCGGCCACGACGGGGCCAGACAGAAATTCCAGAAATGCCTCGCTCACTCGGACGGTAAATGTCAGTTCGAGCGACGCGACGTCCATATGCGTGATCTGCGGCCGGAGCACTGCTTGCACGTCCCGCGCAAGCTCATGGACGCGCTCGCGCAGTTCGGCAGCGCGCGGTGTCGGCACCAGGCCTCGCCCGGCGCGAACGAGCAGCGGGTCGCCTGTTGCTGCCCGAAGTCGCGTGAGCGTCCGGCTCATGGCCGATGCGCTCAAGCCGAGGCGACGGGCTGCCCCTGTCACGCTGCCCTCGGCGAGCAGCACATCCAGTGCGACGAGAAGGTTCAGGTCCACATCAACATTGGTC
>NZ_RZQY01000360.1:0-5957 GCF_003998575.1 Mesorhizobium sp. M7A.F.Ca.CA.001.10.2.1
GCCTTTGGCATGGACCAAGCCGCCGCGCCGCGCTATCCCTGCCGGCATGAAAAAAGGCGATCATCTCTTCCTTGTCGACGGCTCCGGCTACATCTTCCGTGCCTATCACGCGCTGCCGCCGCTGACCCGCAAATCCGACGGCCTGCCGGTGGGCGCCGTTTCCGGCTTCTGCAACATGCTGTGGAAGCTGATGCTCGACGCCCGCAACACCGATGTAGGCATTGTGCCAACGCATTTCGCCGTCATTTTCGACTATTCGTCGAAAACCTTCCGCAACGACCTCTACCCCGAATACAAGGCCAACCGCTCGGCACCGCCGGAAGATCTGATCCCGCAATTCGGCCTGATCCGCCAGGCGACCAGGGCGTTCAACCTGCCCTGCGTCGAGATCGAAGGCTACGAGGCCGACGATCTGATCGCCACCTATGCGAGGCTCGCCTGCGAAGCCGGCGGCGATACCACCATCATCTCCTCCGACAAGGACCTGATGCAGCTGGTTGGCGATACGGTCGCCATGTACGACCCGATGAAGGACCGCCAGATCGGCATTCCGGAAGTCATAGAAAAATGGGGCGTGCCGCCGGAGAAGATGGTCGACCTGCAGGCGCTGACCGGCGATTCGGTCGACAATGTGCCTGGTGTGCCCGGCATAGGGCCGAAGACGGCGGCGCAACTGCTCGAACAGTTCGGTGACCTCGACACGCTGCTGGCCCGGGCCGGCGAGATCAAGCAGGACAAGAGGCGCGAATCGATCATCGCCAATGCCGACAAGGCGCGCATTTCTCGTCAGCTGGTGACGCTGATGAACGATGTGCCGGTGACCGAGGGACTGGAGGATTTCGTGCTGCACGCGCCGGACGGTCCGAAGCTGATCGGTTTCCTCAAGACCATGGAATTCACGTCACTGACCCGCCGTGTGGCGGAAGCGACCAGCACCGAGGCCGGCGACGTCCAGGCCGTCGCGGTCACCGTCGAACGCGCCGATCATGCTCATGGCCCAGATGTCGGGGCCGGGTTGCCGCCGGTTGCCCGAAACGCGTCCGGCACTGAACCGGACGAAGCCGGCGGGACGGCGGAGACGTCAAAACAAGGCGATACCCCTTCCCTGCTCGCGGCACTGCGGCTGGAGCGCGCGGCCACCGGCAAGATCGATATTTCTGCCTATCATTGCATTCGCGATGTCTCGACCCTGAAAGCCTGGGTGGCCGAGGCACGGGAGGCGGGCATCGCCGCCTTCGATGTCCGGGCAACATCGGCTGATCCGATGCAGGCCGAACTCATCGGCATGGCCATCGCCACAGCGCCCGGCCGCGCCGCCTACATTCCTTTTGCCCACATGAGCGGCAATGGCGACCTGCTCGGTGGTGGCGCGCTCGAAAACCAGATTGCGCTGCGCGAGGCGCTGGCCGTGCTGAAACCGCTGCTCGAAGACCGATCGGTTCTCAAGGTGGCGCAGAATCTGAAATACGATCTTGTGATCATGAGCCGCTACGGCATCGATGTCGCGCCGTTCGACGACACCATGCTGATCTCCTACGTGCTCGATGCCGGCACGCCCCATGGTCATGGCATGGATGCGCTTGCCGAAAAGTGGCTCGGTCATACCCCTCTCCAACTCAAGGATGTGACCGGCTCGGGCAAAAGCTCCGTCGGTTTCGATCAGGTCGACATCGACAAGGCGACGGCTCATGCCGCTGAGGACGCCGATGTGACGCTTCGGCTCTGGCTGGTGCTGAAACCGCGGCTTGCCGCCAAGGGCCTGGTGTCTGTCTATGAGCGGTTGGAGCGGCCGCTGGTGCCGGTGCTGGCGCGCATGGAACAGCGCGGCATCTCGGTCGACCGGCAGATCCTGTCGCGGCTCTCCGGCGAACTGGCCCAGGGCGCCGCTCGCCTTGAAGAGGAAATCTACCAGCTCATCGGCGAACGCATCAACATCGGCTCGCCAAAGCAGCTCGGCGACATCCTGTTCGGGCGCATGGGCCTGCCCGGCGGTTCCAAGACCAAGACCGGCCAGTGGTCGACGTCGGCGCAGCTTCTCGAAGATCTCGCCGCGGAAGGCCACGAACTGCCGCGCAAGATCGTCGACTGGCGCCAGCTGACCAAGCTGAAATCGACCTATACTGATGCGCTGCCCGGCTTCATCCATCCCGACACCAAGCGCGTCCACACGTCCTACGCGCTGGCCGCGACGACGACGGGCCGGCTGTCGTCCTCCGACCCGAACCTGCAGAACATCCCGGTTCGCACCGCCGAAGGCCGCAAGATCAGGACCGCCTTCATCACCGACAAGAGCCACCGCCTGGTCTCGGCCGACTACAGCCAGATCGAGCTGCGGGTGCTCGCCCATGTCGCCGAAATCCCGCAATTGCGGCAGGCTTTCGCCGACGGCGCCGACATCCATGCCATCACCGCGTCGGAGATGTTCAACGTGCCGGTCGAAGGCATGCCTTCGGAAGTCCGCCGCCGCGCCAAGGCGATCAATTTCGGCATCATCTACGGCATTTCGGCCTTCGGTCTCGCCAATCAGTTGTCGATCCCGCGCGAGGAGGCAGGCAACTACATCAAGAAGTATTTCGAGCGCTTCCCCGGCATCCGAGACTATATCGAGGAGACCAAGGCCTATGCCCGCGAGCATGGCTTTGTCGAAACGATCTTCGGCCGCCGCATCCATTACCCCGATATAAGATCGTCCAATCCCTCGCTCCGCGCGTTCAACGAGCGCGCCTCGATCAACGCCCGCCTGCAAGGCACCGCCGCCGACATCATCCGCCGTGCCATGATCCGCATGGAGGAGGCTCTGGAAAAAGCAGGCCTTTCGGCACGCATGCTGCTGCAGGTGCATGACGAATTGATCTTCGAGACCGTCGAGGCGGAAGTCGAGGCAACGATCCCGGTCGTGCGTCACGTCATGGAGAACGCGGCGATGCCGGCGGTCTCGATGTCGGTGCCGCTGCATGTCGACGCGCGGGCGGCGAACAACTGGGACGAGGCGCATTAGCCGTCGTCGTCATCCTAGGGCGGAGCGACGCGAAGCGGAGCGCAGACCCTAGGATCCATGCCGTTACATTAGCCTTGGATGCAACGGTGCAAAATGAAGCCGCTTCCGAGGCTGCGCCAAGTATCCTTAAATCTGGGCCGCCGCGACATTCTCATGTCACGGCATGGATCCTAGGGTCTCCGCGACGTCGCTTCGCTCCTGCTTCGCCCTAGGATGACGAAGCGATGGGCCTCAAGCCGCTTCGGCCAGGCACTTGGCACACGTCCCGCGAAATTCGATCACCGCCTTCTTGGCGGCGAAGCCGGTGGAGCGCACCCATTCGTCCAACTGGTGGCCGACATCGTGGTCGGACATTTCGGTGACCTGCCCGCATGTGTCGCAGATCGCGAAGGCGGTCATCGAGTGGTTGTGGTCGTGCGGTTCGGCGCAGGCGACGAAGGAGTTGATGCTTTCGAGCCGATGCACGAAACCTGACTTCACCAGCGTATCGAGCGCGCGATAGACCTGGAGCGGCGCGCGAAAACCGCGCTCGCGCAGTTGGTCGAGCAAGGTGTAGGCACTGAGCGGTCCGCTGGCGGTCTCGAGTTTCTCGAGCACGCACAGCTGGTTCTTCGTCAGCACATCCCTTGCCGCCATGATCCTGTTTCCAACTCGCCTTGCGTCGCTTGTGCCGCGCACAAACGATCCATGTCCCATCCAGATAGCGACGAACAGGCCTTTTTGCTACTGTTTCCAGCATTCTGCCCGCGAGGCTGTCGAGAACATCGATCGGAGCGGGGCAACAGGCAGGTTGCTCTGCGATGTGACGTTCAAAATACTGACAATATCTTCGGCAAGGATTGCCGCGCTTGGAAATTCGGTCGGGCTTGGGGAAGCAATCATGATCAAATTGACGCGGCGGACGCTGCTGGTCGGCACGTCCGCCTTGACCATGGCCGGCATGGTATCGTTCCGAACCATGGCCGCATCGCGCATCTACCATGCGCTGCTGGTCGCCTGCACCGAATATCCCAACCTGCCGCAGAGGAACTGGCTTGTCGGGCCGAAGAACGATGCAGCCCTCGTCCACGACTATCTGCTGAAGAATGTGCCCGACCCCGTGCGCTTCGCGCCGGAAAACGTCACGCTGCTCGCCAAGGATGTCCCCGGCGCCAGTGGCCTGCCGACCCATGCGGCGATCAAGGCTGCATTGGCCGACCTTGCCGCCAAGGTTCAGCGCGACGATTTCGTCTATCTGCATCTGTCCGGTCACGGTGCCCAGCAGCCGCAGATGGTCAAGGGCGACGAGACCGACGGGCTCGACGAGATCTTCCTGCCCGTAGATATCGGCAAATGGATCAACCGTGATGCCGGCGTGCCCAATGCGCTGATCGACAACGAAATCGGCGCGGCACTCGACGCCATCCGCGACAAGGGTGCTTTCGTCTGGGTTGTGTTCGACTGCTGCCATTCCGGAACCGCGACACGCGCCGTCGAGGTCGATGACGAGCTGGAGCGCAAGGTCGAGTTCGCCGACCTGGTCGGCGGCAACGAGTCCGAGCGGGCTGCCGCGATCGAGGCCTATGACGAGGTGATTTCGGTCGCCGGCTCGCGCGGCATCGACGACAATGGCACGCGCAAGCCCGCCTTCACCCTGACGCCGACCGGTGGCGAACCGATCACCAAGGGCAAGCTGGTCGCCTTCTATGCCGCGCAGACGGTGGAGACGACGCCCGAGATGCCGTTGCCCAAGGGCATCGCGGATGCGCCGCGCTTGGGCCTGTTCACCTTCACCATCCTGTCCAAACTGGCCGAGAATCCCAACGTCACCTATCGCCAGCTCGGCCAGGCCGTGCTGCAGCAATATTCGGCCGACAGCCGCACCCGGCCGACACCGCTGTTCGAGGGCGAACTGGATGCCCGCGTCTTCGGCACCGACAAGACCGATGCAGTCATGCAGTGGCCTGTCGTCATCAAGGACGGCGAAGCGACGATCGGCGCCGGACTGCTGCATCGCCTCACCCCCGGCAGCAAGCTCGCCATCCTGCCATCGGCGTTATCGCCGCTGTCCGACGCTGTCGGATTTTTGGAAGTGCAGTCGGCAAAAAACCTGGAAAGCCGCGTCAAGCCGGTCGAGTTCGACAAGAAGCCGGCGCTCAAATTCGCCGACATTCCCGCCAACGCCTATGCGCGGGTGGCGGAGATCGCCGTCGACTATAAGCTCGTCTTGGCGCGGCCGGCCATAGCCAAGGGACTTGAAAAGGAAACCGCTCTGGTCAATTCGGTTCTCGACGAACTGGCCACAGCCAGGGAGACCGGCTTCAACATCGAGCTGGTCGATCCCGGCAAGAGCGCCGACCTCCGCCTCGCGGTGATGCGCGAGAATGCTGTTCCCGGTGCCCACAAGGATGCGACAGACAAGCCGGCGCTGTGGTTCCTGCCGGCATCGGGCGACGTGAGCCTGAAGGAGGGCGGCAAACCGCCGCTGATCATCATTCACGACCGCCAGAAACTGGCCGATGCAATGGCCAGGAACCTGCGCACCATCTTCCGCGCCACCGGGCTTTCGCGGCTGGCGGCGGCCACGGACTACAAGCCCGAGGACGTCGACGTCCAGTTTCAGGTCAAACGTCGCGACAAGGATGGCCTCGAACCGCTGCAGGCTTCGGTTGTGCCGCGCGTGTCGCCGGGCGACGAAGTGCATGTGCTGGCCAAGAACGGCTCGGATCTGCTGGTCGACATCAATGTGCTCTATGTCGGCAGCGACTATTCGATCACCCATATCGTTGCCGAACGCCTCGCCCCGCAAGCCATGCTCGAAGAGGGGCTGCTGGCTTTCACCGACACCAGCTTCGGCATGGAGCGGATGATCGCGGTTTTGACCGAGGCGCCGCCGGGGAGCGAGAAGCAGGATCTGAGCTTCCTGGCGGAGGACGGCGTCGCCGCGGCGACACGCGGAATGGGCTCCGCCGGCTTCTCC
>NZ_RZQY01000361.1:0-5944 GCF_003998575.1 Mesorhizobium sp. M7A.F.Ca.CA.001.10.2.1
CCTCGAAGCCGATGATCGAAGTGAGCGCGGTCGATTTGATCAGCTGAACCAGGAAGCCGACGGTGGGTGCGCGGGTGATCGAAAAGGCCTGCGGCAGGATGATCAGCCTCAGCTCCTGCAGATAGTGCAGGCCAAGGCTTGCGCCGGCGTCCCATTGCCCCAGGGGTAGCGCCGCGACGCCGGAGCGCCAGATTTCGGCGAGATAGGCGCTGGCGAAGAAGGTGAGGCCGAGCGCCGCCGCCGTCCACGGTTCGATGCGCAGGCCGAGCATCGGCAGCCCGAAGAACATCAGGAACAGCTGCATCAAGAGCGGCGTTCCCTGGAACAGGGCGATGTAGCCCGAGGCTATGCGCCTGCTCCACTTGTTTTTGGCGATCCTGAAGAATAGCACGACCAGGCCGACGATGCCGCCGCCGATGAAGGCGGCCAGCGATAGCAGCACCGTCCAGCGGGCGGCGAGCAGCAGGTTGCGCACGATGTCCCAGGAGGTGAACTCGATCATGATACGCCGGCTCCGAGCGCACGGCGCCCGCCTGACACCAGCAGCCGGCGCAAGGCCATCGACAGAGCGAGATAGACCAGCGTCACGACGAAATAGGTCTCGAAGGAGCGGAAGGTGCGCGCCTGCAGCATGTCGGCCTCGTAGGTCAGTTCACGCACGGCGATCTGCGACACCACGGCCGACTCCAGCATCATGATGACGATCTGGCTGGTCAGCGCCGGAAAGATCACCTTGAGCGCCTGCGGCAGCACGATCTTGATGAACACCTGGCGGGGCCGCAGCCCAAGCGCGAGCGCTGCTTCTGTCTGTCCGCCGGGCACGGCGTCAAGCCCGGCGCCGACGATCTCGATCGTGTAGGCCGCCATGTTGAGCGTCATCGCCAGCATGGCGGCCAGGAGCGGGTCGAGCCGGATGCCGAGGCTGGGCAGCCCGAAAAAGATGAAGAACAGCTGCACCAGGAACGGCGTGTTGCGCATCACCTCGACGTAACAGGCGATTGCCCGCTTGAGCAGAACCGGGCCGTTTCGTCGCCCCGCGGCACCCAGGATGCTGAGCAGCGTTCCGGCCAGCGTGGTCACGGCGATCAGCAGGATCGTCGTGGCCGCGCCGTGCGCGATGTCGCCCAGAGCACCCGGGAGCCAGGCAAAGGCCACGGAAACTCAATCCTTGAGGTTTTCGGGATTGAGCGGCGTCTTCAGCCAGGTTTTCGAGCTTTCATCCAGCTTGCCGTCGGCCAGCATCTTGGCGATGGCATCGTTGACCGCCTTCTTCAGGCCGTCCTCATTCTTGTTGAGGCCGATATGCGAGGGCGAGGTCAGAAGCTGGAACTTCTGCTCCGGCTTCAGTGCGTCCTGCTTGGCCAGCACCTGCGCGCCGACATCGTTGCCGACGACCATCAGCTGCGTCTGGCCGGAGATGAAGGCCTGGATCACCGAATTGTAGTTGTCGAAGCGCTTGATGTCGGCCGACGCCGGTGCTGCCTCGGTGAGCGAGGTATCTTCCAGCGTGCCACGATTGACGGCGATCGACTTGTCGGCGAGGTCTTCCTTGCCCTTGACCGTCAGAGCCGCCGGACCGATCACGGCGATGTAGTAGGGCGCGTACGCGGCGGCGAAGTCGATGACCTGTTCGCGTTCCTTCGAGTAGCCGACGCTCATCAGGATGTCGACGCGCTTGTCGTTCAGATACGGGATGCGGTTCTGGCCGGTGACGGCGATGGGGTTGAGCTTCACCTTGAGCGTATCGGCAATGTATTGCGCGACATCCATGTCATAGCCCTTGAGGCTCATGTCGGCGCTGGCCGAGGAGAAGGGCGGGAAATCGGCGAAGACGCCGACATTGATGGTGCCGGCCTTGGTGATGTCCGCCAGCGCATCGGCGCTTGCGGCTTGTGTGGCGAAGCCGAAACCGGCGGTGCCAAGCATCAGCACGGCGGCGATGGAGGCAAATGTCTTGCGGATTGTCATTGTTATTCCCCTGTCTGGACGCTTGTTTGTTGGATACGGCCGCCGGCTCCAGCGCGGCGGCCGCCTTCGTTCGGATTGGTAGAGGTCAGGATCCCTTGCCGGTGACAGCCGGGCTGAACACCATCAGGCTCAATATCTCGAACAGCACCTGTGCGGCGGCGTGCGCCGTGTTGGTGGTCGCGTCATATTGCGGCGCCACCTCGACGACGTCGCCGCCGACGATGTTGAGACCCTTGAGGCCGCGCAGCAGTTCGAGCACTTCGCGCGTCGTCAGCCCGCCAACTTCCGGCGTGCCGGTGCCCGGCGCGAAGGCCGGGTCGACGCTGTCGATATCGAAGGACACATAGGTCGGGCCGTCGCCGACTATTCTGCGCGCCTTCTCGATGATGGCCGGAATGCCGAGACCGGTCACCTCCTCGGCATGCACCACGGTCATGCCGGACTCGTAGGTGAACTCCCACAGATATTCGGCCGAGCCGCGGATGCCGATCTGGATCGTGCGCGTCGGGTCGAGCACGCCGTCAAGCACCGCGTTGCGGAACGGGCCGCCATGGTGGAACTTGGTCATGTCGAACAGGCCACTGGTGTCGCAGTGGGCGTCGATATGGATCAACCCGACCGGAGCTTTCTTGCCAACGGCCTTCAGGATCGGGTGGCTGATCGAATGGTCGCCGCCGATCGAAAGCGGGATGACGCCGGCATCGACGATCTGGTTGGTGCGCCGCTCGATATCCTCATGGCTTGTCTCAAGCCGGTAGCGGCTGCGGAACGGCGTGTCGCCGATGTCGGCGACCCGGAGCTCATGTGTGGGCGCGCATTCCAGCACGTGATTGTAGGGGCCGATGCGCTCGATGGCACGCAGCGCTCGCGGCCCGAAGCGCGAGCCTGGCCGGTTGGTGACGCCGAGATCCATCGGCACGCCGATCATCGCCACCTGCAAATCACCGAAATCCGGATTGTCGGCCGATATTTCGCGGTAGGGCGCGGCGAGGAAGGTCGGGATGCCTGAATAGGGCGCCAGCCGCGTGCCACTTTTGGAGAAGATCTTGTCGGCCACCTTGCGGAATTTCGGGTCGAACATCTCGCCGCCATGGCTTTCACCATATTTGCGACGCAACGCGTCGAGCTTGCCGCGATCGTATCCCATATCCGCTCCTCCTGGGCTGATGCAGTGCCGCCGCGGATGACGCCTGCGAACCGACCGTCATCCGGCCGGGCCGCTGTCCCGCTGGCTGCCTGCAGATTTCACGTCTTGATGCTGTTCCAGGTTCAGTGTCCGGCAGCGGCATTGAAAAATCAATTGATATTGTTAGGGTGTTTTCTGTGAGAAAATCTCACAATAAAGTTGATACCCATGACCAAGCGCCTGCCACCGCTTAATCCGCTGCGCGCCTTCGAGGCAACGGCCCGGCATGGCTCGCTGACCAAGGCGGCCATTGAGCTGAATGTCACCCATGGCGCCGTCAGCCATCAGATCAAGGCGCTCGAGCAGTCGCTCAGTGTCAAGCTGTTCGAGCGGGCCGGCCAGCGGGTCAAACTGACACCGCATGGCGCGGAGCTTCTGCCCGCGGTGTCGACAGCCTTCGACGGCATCGCCGCCGCCACCCAGCGCATGACAAGGCCGGCGAGCAGCGGCACACTTTCGGTCTCCTGCGTGCCGGCGCTTCTGTTGTTGTGGATGACACCGCGGCTCGGCAGTTTCATGGCGCAATATCCCGACATAAGGCTGACGCTTATCCCTTCCAACGATCCCAAGGATTTGCGGGCACCCACCATCGATGTCTGCGTGCATTATGGCGACGGCAGCTGGACCGATTGCTGGATGCGCAAATGGTCGGGCCTCGAACTGTTTCCCGTGGTCAGCCCGACACTGATCAACAACCGGCCGATCCGCAGCGTCAGGGATCTCGCCGACCATGTCTTCCTGCATGGCGATGACGGCCGCGAATGGCACACCTGGCTGGCGGCCGCCGATGCGCTGGACCTGGAGCGGGGTCGCCGCCATCACCTCGGCGATGCGCGCATGGCGACCGAGGCGGCGGTGCATGGCCATGGCGTGGCGCTGGGCGACTCCGTGACGGCAAGCGCGCTGCTGGCCAGGGGCATGCTGGTCGCGCCGTTCAGCCTGTCGGTGCCGGCGGTCGACGATTTCTATGTCGTCTGCCGCAACGAGATGCGGGCGACACCGATCGTGCAGGTGTTCATCGACTGGCTGTTCGCCGAGAAGGCCGGGGATGACGGGCGCGCCGACGCCCCTGTGGCCGGCCGCATCGTCAGCCGCCGCAAGCGTCCGGCGCTCAGGGTGATGGGCGGAAAATCCGCAAGTTGATGCCAAGCTCTGCGCCACCGCATGCAGGCAGCTCTTTTTGTCGGGCCAGCCTGAAAGCGGGCAGCGTTCTGGCCGATTCGATGCTATGAGGCCTGTCGCGATTGTGGATGGCAGGCAGCGAAGGCGGTGTTGAGACATGGCTAAGACCGATATTGCGCGGCGCGTCTACAACCACACCTGGAAGCTCGACCCGATCGTGCGCAGCCTGCTCGACACAGATTTCTACAAGCTTTTGATGCTGCAGATGATCTGGGGCATGTATCCCAAGGTCGACGCAACCTTCTCGCTGATCAACCGCACGACTTCGGTGCGCCTTGCCGACGAGATCGACGAGGCCGAATTGCGCGAACAGCTCGACCATGCCCGCACCTTGCGCTTCTCCAAGAAGGAGATGATCTGGCTCGGCGGTAACAATTTCTACGGCCGCAAGCAGATCTTCGAACCGGAATTCCTCGCCTGGCTGGAAGGCTTCCGGCTGCCCGAATACGAGCTGTCGAAGCGCGACGGGCAGTATGAGCTGACCTTCAGCGGGCCGTGGATGTACACCACACTGTGGGAAATCCCGGCGCTCGCCATCATCAATGAACTTCGATCGCGCGCGGCGATGCGGGCGTTCGGGCCTTTCGCGCTCGACGTGCTCTATGCCCGCGCCAAGTCCAAGATGTGGGCCAAGACCGAGCGGCTGAAGGCGCTGCCCGGCATCCGCATCTCGGACTTCGGCACGCGCCGGCGCCATTCCTTCCTATGGCAGCGCTGGTGCGTCGAGGCGCTGAAGGAAGGCATCGGCGAAGCGTTCACCGGCACCTCCAACGTGCTTCTGGCCATGGACAACGACCTCGAAGCGCTCGGCACCAACGCACATGAGCTGCCGATGGTGTTCGCCGCCCTCGCCGACTCGGAAAAAGAGCTGAGGCAGTCGCCCTACAAGGTGCTGCAGGACTGGCAGCGTTACTATGGCGGCAATCTCTTGATCGTGCTGCCCGACGCCTTCGGCACGGCATCGTTCCTGCGCGATGCGCCGGACTGGGTGGCCGACTGGACGGGCTTTCGCCCGGACAGCGCGCCGCCGATCGAAGGCGGCGAAAAGATCCTGTCCTGGTGGCGCGACAAGGGCAAGGATCCCAAGCAGAAGCTGTTGATCTTCTCCGACGGGCTCGAAGTCGAGACGATCGAGGAGACCTATCGCCACTTCAAGGGCAAGGTGCGCATGTCCTTCGGCTGGGGCACCAATCTGACCAATGATTTCGAAGGCTGCGCGCCGACGGAAACCAACAGCCTCGACGCCATATCGCTGGTCTGCAAGGTCACCGAGGCCAATGGCAGGCCAGCGGTCAAGCTTTCCGACAATCCGGCCAAGGCGACCGGCGATGTGAAAGAGATCGAGCGGTATCTCAGAATTTTCGGCGAGAAGGACCGCGTGGAGCAATTGGTCAAGGTGTGAGGGGTGGGGTTCCTGGATAGTACGAGTTCCCTGGCGCCCCCCTCTGTCCTGCCGGACATCTCCCCCTCAAGGGGGGAGATTGCTCCCTCATCTCTGCTTTCGCCAATCAACAACATTGCCAGGGAAGAGCCGGCGGCGAAACTGCCAATCTCCCCACCTGTGGGGGAGATGTCCGGCAGGACAGAGGGGGGCGCCGTAGGGTGCTT
>NZ_RZQY01000362.1:0-5898 GCF_003998575.1 Mesorhizobium sp. M7A.F.Ca.CA.001.10.2.1
AGCGCTTGGGGTGGCGGCATGAACGCCTTCTCACGCCGCGGCGCCTGCCCGGCCTTGTCGGCGCCGATGCAGACCGGCGACGGGCTTTTGGTGCGGCTCAATCCGGTTGCTGGAGGCCCGTCTTCTGGAGGTCCGACTTCTGGAGGCCCGACTTCTGGAGGATTGTCGCCGAAGCTTTTGATCGGGTTAGCCGAATCCGCCTTGCGGCATGGCAATGGCATCATGGAAGTCACCGCGCGCGGCAGTCTGCAGATACGTGGGCTGACGACGGACAGCGCGATGCTGCTGGCGGCGGAGGTCGATGCGCTTGATATCGCGGTGCGCACCGGCGTGCCAGTCGAGACCGGCCCGCTGGCTGGCATCGATCCGCAAGAGATTGCCGATCCCCGGCCACTGGCTGAACGGATCAGGGCTGCAATCGAAGAAGCTGGGCTTGCGCAACGGTTGGGGCCGAAGGTTTCGGTGATTGTCGATGGCGGTGGGCAACTTGGGCTGGATTCGGTGACGGCCGATGTTCGGCTTGCTGCAACGCGCAGTGGTGCGAGAATCCAATGGCAGGTGTCTGTCGCGGGTGACGGGCAGAATGCGAAGCCGCTAGCGTTTGCTGATGAAGGTGCGGCTCGCGACATCGCCGTCGCGGCTCTAAGAATGATTGCCGAAAAAGGCCGTGAGGCCCACGCAAGGGATCTGTCGGAGAGACAATTGGCTTCTCTCGCAGGCTGGCATTCTACGGCGCCCCCCTCTGTCCTGCCGGACATCTCCCCCTCCAGGGGGGAGATTGGCAGCTTCACCGCAGGCTCCCCTCTTGCAGCATCGACAGTTGGCGAACGCGGCTCTCCAAGCGCAATCTCCCCCCTGGAGGGGGAGATGTCCGGCAGGACAGAGGGGGGCGCCGTAGAGCACTCTCGCCGGCCAATTGGCTTCTTCAATGTAAGCCACGCCACCGCCCTCGGCATCGCCCTCCCCTACGGCAGCATGCCGGCCGACAAGCTAATCGCTCTCGCCCAACACGCCCTCTCCCTCAACACAACCGAAATCCGCCTAGCCCCCGGCCGCGCCCTGCTCTTCCTCGGTCAGCCACCGGCAGCCAACCAACCCCTCCAACACACCGCCACCGCCCTCGGCTTCGTCACCGCCCCCACCGACCCGCGCACGCGCATTGCCGCTTGCCCCGGCACGCCGGCCTGCGCCTCCGGCCGCATTGCCACGCGCGAGATCGCCGAGACGATTGCCGCTGAAAACGCCGACATCCTCGACTTCACGCTGCACATTTCCGGCTGCGCC
The DNA here is from genome assembly GCF_003998575.1 of Mesorhizobium sp. M7A.F.Ca.CA.001.10.2.1. Classification (NCBI taxonomy): domain Bacteria; kingdom Pseudomonadati; phylum Pseudomonadota; class Alphaproteobacteria; order Hyphomicrobiales; family Phyllobacteriaceae; genus Mesorhizobium; species Mesorhizobium sp. M7A.F.Ca.CA.001.10.2.1. The sequence continues at coordinate 1,285 of NZ_RZQY01000362.1, forward strand.
AAGGGCTGCGCCCATCCCGGCCCGACAGCCCTAGCGATTGTCGGCGGCGAAAACGGAGCCGGACTTGTCGTGAACGCGACGGCAAAGGCCCTTCCTGCGGGCTACAGGCCGGGCTATGACGCCGCGCGCGGCATCCGCCGCGTCGCGGCAATGATCCGCAGCGCACGATATCAAGGCGAGACTGCCGCTGCTTGCCTGACAAGGCTCGGGCCGGCCGGTATCGCCGAGGCTTACCGACAGGCCCAAACTGAAAAACGGAAATGAGCATGGCCGCCTACGACTACATCCATGACGGCACGGCGATCTACGAGCGCTCCTTCGCCATTATCCGCGCCGAGGCCGATCTGTCGCGCTTCTCCGAGGCCGAGGCCGATGTCGCCATCCGCATGATCCATGCCTGCGGCCAGGTCGAATCTTCAAGTCATTTTGTGTTCTCCACGGATTTGGTTGCCGCTGCCCGCACCGCTTTGGCGGCGGGCGCGCCAATTTTCTGCGACGCGGAAATGGTCTCGCATGGCGTCACCCGCGCCAGGCTGCCGGCCGGCAACGAGGTGATCTGCACCTTGCGCGATCCGCGCACGCACGACATCGCCAGGGAAATCGGCAACACCCGCTCGGCCGCCGCGATCGATTTGTGGGGCGAGCGCATGGCGGGCTCGGTGGTTGCCATCGGCAATGCACCGACCGCGCTGTTCTATCTATTGGAAAAACTGCGCGACGGCGCGCCGAAGCCTGCGGCCATCATCGGCATGCCGGTCGGCTTCGTCGGTGCTGCCGAATCGAAGGACGCGCTGGCCGAGAATTCCTACGGCGTTCCCTTTGCCATCGTGCGTGGCCGGCTCGGTGGCAGCGCCATGACCGCCGCCGCGCTCAATTCATTGGCGAGGCCCGGCCTGTGAACGCCCTTCCCAAAGGTCGTCTCGTCGGCGTCGGCACCGGTCCCGGCGACCCCGAACTGCTGACCCTGAAAGCCGCGCGGGCCTTGGCGGAAGCCGATGTCGTGGCCTATTTCGCCAAGCGCGGCAACAACAGCAATGCGCGCGCCATCGTCGAAGCGCAGTTCCGGCCTGAAATGACGGAATTGCCGCTGCTCTATCCCGTCACCACCGAAATCGACAAGGATCACGACGACTACCGCTCGCAGATCACGACTTTCTACGAGGAGTCCGCCGAGAAGGTCGCCGAGCACCTCCAGGCAGGCAAGATGGTTGCGGTGCTGTCCGAGGGCGACCCGCTTTTCTACGGCTCCTACATGCATCTGCATGTGCGCCTCGCCCATCGCTTCCCCACCGAAGTCATTCCCGGCGTAACCGCTATGTCCGGCTGCTGGTCGCAGACTGGTATCCCGATCGTCCAGGGCGATGACGTGCTGACCGTGCTGCCCGGCACGATGAGCGAGTTCGAGCTGACGCGCCGGCTGGCTGACACCGATGCCGCCGTCATCATGAAGGTCGGCCGTAACCTGCCAAAGATCAGGCGGGCGCTGGAGGCTACGGCCAAGCTGTCGCGCGCCGTCTATGTCGAGCGCGGCACCATGGCCGGCAGCGTGTCGATGAAGCTGGCCGACAAGCCGGACGACAAGGCGCCCTATTTCGCCATCGTGCTGGTCGCCGGCTGGTCCGGCCGCCCCGGCGCCGTGGGAGCGCAGGCATGAGCGGCCGTCTCACTGTCATCGGCCTTGGGCCCGGCAATGCCGATCAAGTCACTCCGGAAGCCAGCCGCGCCGTCGCCGAGGCGAAATTCTTTTACGGCTACAAACCGTATCTCGACCGGCTGGAATTGCGCCCGGAACAGACCCGCGTCGCTTCCGACAATCGCGAGGAACTCGCCCGCTCCAAGGACGCACTGATCAAAGCCGCCGAGGGCCACGACGTCGCGGTGGTTTCCGGTGGCGACCCCGGCGTGTTCGCCATGGCGGCGGCCGTCTGCGAGGCGATCGAGGCCGGCCCGGCCGAATGGCGCGCGGTCGATGTCGCTGTGGTGCCCGGCATCACCGCCATGCTGGCGGTCGCCGCCCGCATCGGCGCGCCGCTCGGCCATGATTTCTGCGCCATCTCGCTGTCCGACAATCTGAAGCCATGGGAGTTGATCGAACTGCGCCTGCTGGCGGCGGCCGGCGCCGGCTTCGTCATCGCGCTCTATAACCCGATCAGCAAGGCGCGCCCCTGGCAGCTCGGCCGCGCCTTCGAATGCCTGACCGCGATCCTGCCTGGTACCACACCAGTGATTTTCGGCCGCGCCGCCGGCCGCCCGGATGAGCGCATCGAGGTCTATCTGCTGGCCGATGTCGAGGCAGAGAAGGCCGACATGGCGACCTGCATCATCATCGGCTCGCCGGAGACCCGCATCATCAAGCGCGCGGAGAAGCCGGCGCTGGTCTACACGCCGCGCTCGTCCACGGGACGGACAAAATGATCGACCAACACGGTCAGCGCTTCAACGCTTTCAGCCGCGGGAACATCCGGCAAGACTGGCCGTTGGATCATGACCACCTCGAGGCCAAGCGCCCGCGCCGCGGCGATCTTGCCATAAGTCGCTTCGCCGCCGCTGTTCTTGGACACGACGACATCGATGCGTTGCTTTTCGAGCAGCGCGCGTTCCTCCGCCTCACGAAACGGGCCACGGGCCAGAAGATAGCTCGCATCCGGCACGGCAAGCTTGGGCTCGATCGCGTCGACGCTGCGGACGAGATAATGATGCTGGGGCGCAGCTTCGAAAGCAGCGACCTCTTGCCGGCCCAGCGCCAGGAAAACACGGCGCGGCGCCAGTCCAAGCGCTCGCGCGGCATCGCCGGATGTAATGACCTCAGTCCAGCGGTCGCCTTCGACAGGCTCCCAGCCGGGGCGTCGCAGCGCAAGGATCGGCACACCGGCCACGCGGGCGGCTTGCGCCGCATTGGCGGAGATCTGCGCCGCATAGGGGTGCGTCGCGTCGATCAGCAGGTCGATAGGCTCTTTCCGCAAATAATCGGCCAATCCATCGGCACCGCCAAAGCCCCCCGTTCGCACCGGCACGCCTTGCGCGACCGGGCTTTCAGTGCGGCCAGCCAGCGACAGCGTGACCGAGGCGCGCGCCGCCAGTTTTCCGGCCAGTTGCCGGGCTTCGGTGGTGCCGCCGAGGATCAGAATACGGTGGGTCATCATGCCTGCTGAAGGTCCGCGCGGTGCCAAGCTCACCCCAAAATGGCTCACAATCGTCGGCATCGGCGAGGACGGTTTAGCGGGTCTCGGCGACGAGGCCAAGCAGCGGATTGCCGAGGCGGAGATCATCTTCGGCGGCAAGCGGCACCTGGCGCTGGTCGCTTCCTTCGCCAAGGGCGAGGCGCGCGCCTGGCCGGTTCCTTTCGATGCCGAGATGGCTGACGTGCTGGCGCTTGCCGACAGGCGCGTCTGCGTGCTCGCTTCAGGCGATCCGTTCTTCCACGGCGTCGGCGCCACCCTCGCCCGCAAGGTCAAGCAACAGGAGATGCATGTCATCCCCGCACCGTCGGCCGTTTCGCTGGCGGCCGCGCGCCTTGGCTGGGCGCTGCAGGACATCGAGACCGTCTCGCTGCACGGCCGGCCGCTCGACCTGATCCGGCCGCTGCTGCAGCCACGCGCGCGCATTTTGGCACTGACCTCGGATGCCGAAGCCCCCGCTGCAATAGCGCGCCTGCTCACCGAACTCGACTTCGGCGCATCGCGGCTGACGATCCTGGAGGCCTTGGGTGGGCCAAGCGAGGACCACCGCACGATCCGCGCCGATGCCTTCGATCTCGAAAACATCAATCCGCTCAACGTGCTGGCGGTCGAAGTTGAATCCGGTCCGGACGCGCGCGTCCTGCCGCTCACATCAGGCCTTGCCGATCATCTGTTCGACCATGACGGCCAGATCACCAAGCGCGAGATCCGCGCGATCACCCTGTCGGCGCTGGCGCCGAAACGCGGCGAATTGCTGTGGGACATCGGCGCCGGTTCCGGTTCCATCGGCATCGAATGGATGTTGGCCCACCCTTCGATGCGCGCCATTGCCATCGAGGCCGATCCGATCCGCGCCGCCCGCATTGGCCGCAACGCCGCCGCCTGTGGCGTTCCCGGCCTTGTCGTGGTGGAAGGCAGCGCGCCCAGGGCACTTGCCAGGCTGGACACGCCGGACGCGATCTTCATCGGCGGCGGCGGCAGCGATGCCGGCGTGCTGAATGCTGCCATCAAGGCGCTGCGCCCGGGCGGCCGTCTCGTGGCAAATGCGGTGACGCTGGAGATGGAAGCCTTGCTCCTCGCCCAGCATACCAAGCTCGGCGGCGATCTCACCCGCATCGCCATCTCTCGCGCATCGCCGGTCGGCGCGATGCAGGCCTGGCGGCCGGCCATGCCAGTGACCCAATGGAGCTGGGTGAAGCCATGATGGTCGCGGGCATCGGCAGCCGAAAAGGCGTGAGCGTCGAAGACGTGCTTGCCGCGATCGAAACCGCGCTGGAGACTCATGGCCTGACGATGACGGCGCTTTCGGCACTGGCGACTGCCGAGTTCAAGAAGGATGAAGAAGCGATCGCCGCCGCTGGCCGCGTGCTGAGTCTTCCGGTCATCGTCGTCGATGACGCCACGCTTCAGGCCGCCTCGTCGGACACGCTCAGCC
>NZ_RZQY01000363.1:0-5888 GCF_003998575.1 Mesorhizobium sp. M7A.F.Ca.CA.001.10.2.1
AAGCAGGGCGCCGGTGTGCGCCGAAAGCATCGACACCAGGATCAGCGGCGCGCCATCGATGTCGGTGGCCACGCCGACCCTGCTGGCCAGCGGCGAGCCGGTTTGCGGTTCGATCACCGCCAGGGCGCCAAAGCGGGCGCTGCGCAGAAGCGTCTTCGCCAGCCGGATCGCTTCGGCGTCCGTCTCGCGGATCACGTCCTTTTTCGGCTCGTCCAAGGCAGCACCGCAGTAAGTTGATCTTTCTTCTCTAGTTATCGTTATCGGTCAGCAAGCCGGATTTGACAAGGCCGTCGATCTCGGCTTTCGCAAAGCCGAAACGTGCCAGAATTGCCGATGGCGACAAATCCTCATTGCCTGGCATAGTGGCCAATGTCGGTTGCGAGCTCGAGAAACGCGGCGCGGGGGCCGGGCGCTCAAATGCACCTGTCGTCACAGAGGCGTTGCGTGCCCGATTGTGCGGGTGGTGCTTCGCCTCTTGCAGCGACAGGACGGGGGCCACGCAGGCATCGGTCTGGGCAAACAGCAGGTCCCAGTCGTCGCGTGGTTTCTGCCGGATCCGATCGGCAATGGCGGCGCGCATCGGCGGCCACAGGGCCTTGTCGTACTGGCCGGACGCAAAGCGCTCGTCGAGCGGCAGCAGCCTGGCGAATTCGGCGAAGAATTGCGGCTCGAGACAGCCGATGGCGATATGGCGTCCGTCCGACGTCTCATAGGTGTCGTAGAACGGGGCGCCGGAATCGAGCAGGTTCGCGCCGCGCTTGTCGCTCCACAAGCCGGCCGCCGTCAAGGCGTGCAGGGGCACCGCCAGCATCGAGGCGCCGTCGACCATCGCGGCGTCGATGACGTCACCCTTGCCCGTGCGAGAACGTTGGAACAGGGCGGCCAGCACGCCGGCAATCAGCATCATGGCGCCACCGCCATAGTCGGCGACAAGGTTGAGCGGCGGGACGGGACGGCCGTCGGCATGGCCGATGGCGTGCAGCACGCCGCTATAGGCGAGGTAGGTGATGTCGTGGCCGGCGCGGCCGGCGAGCGGGCCGTCCTGACCGAAGCCGGTCATACGGCCGTAGATCAGCGCCGGGTTGCGCGCCAGCACCGTTTCGGGGCCGAGGCCAAGCCGTTCCATGACACCCGGGCGAAACCCTTCGAGCAACATGTCCGCCTTTTCGGCAAGGCGCAGCAACAGATCGGTGCCTTCACGGCGCTTCAGGTCGAGGCGCAGGAGGGCGCGGCCATGGCGGTCGATGTTGTACTCATCCGGCAGCGACAGGAACTCGCTCGTCCCCGTCCGTTCGATGCGCAACACTTGCGCGCCCATCTCCGACAGCATCAGGCCGGCCAGCGGCACCGGTCCGAGCCCGGCCATCTCGATCACCTTCAGCCCGGTCAGCGGACCGGTTTTAGCGGCAGCGGACAGGCCGGCGTTCATGACCTTCTATTTCGGCGCCATGCGGATGGCGCCATCGAGACGAATGGTCTCGCCGTTCAACATCTGGTTCTCGATGATGTGCAGGGCGAGAGCGGCATATTCGGACGGTTCGCCCAGGCGCGACGGGAAAGGCACGGCGGCGCCCAGCGAATCCTGAACCTCTTGCGGCATGCCGGCCATCATCGGCGTCTTGAAGATGCCGGGCGCGATGGTGCAGACGCGGATGCCGGAACGGGCAAGGTCGCGCGCCACCGGCAGCGTCATGCCGACGACGCCGCCCTTGGATGCCGCATAGGCGGCCTGGCCGATCTGGCCATCATAGGCGGCAACCGAAGCGGTGTTGACGATGATGCCGCGCTCGCCGCCCTGCAGCGGCTCGAGCTTCGACGCGCGCTCGGCGACGAGGCGGATCATGTTGAACGTACCGATCAGATTGACCTCGATCACCTTGCGATACTGATCAAGGGGGTGGGGACCATCCTTGCCGATCGTCTTCACGCCGATGGCGATGCCGGCGCAGTTGACCAGGATCCGCGGCTCGCCAAGCTTGGCGGCTACGTCGGCGAGCGCAGCGGTTCCGCTGTCGGCGCTGCTGACGTCGCACTGGACGGCAATACCACCGATCTCGGCCGCGACCTTGGCGGCGCGGTCAATACCCACGTCGAAGATGGCGACGCGGGCGCCCTTGGCGGCCAGCGCGCGCGCCGTTGCCTCGCCAAGGCCGGAGCCGCCGCCGGTGACGATCGCGATCTGGCCGTTCGGGTTCATGACGTCATCCTTTGATCTCAGGAACAGTGGGACGGATCAGGCGCCAGATCGACGGGAAAGGTCAAGCCATCGCCGCGACAGGATCGGCCACCCTGGCCTGATCGGCGTGGCAGACCTCGCCCAAGAGCCTGGCGACCGCGCCCGGCGCGATCTCGTGCGACAGCAGCCGGTCGAGATCGACGGGGCGCGGCATCGAAATCTGGCCGCGCGGAATCCGCTTGAAACCGAGCGGCCCGTAATAGGGCTCGTCACCGACCAGCATGACGGCAGGTGCGCCGGTCTTGGCGGCGGCCTCTAGCGCGATCGCCACTAGCCGGCGGCCGATGCCGAGATTCTTGAAGGCCGGCCGCACCGCGAGCGGCCCGAGCATCAATGCGCGGCCGGCACCGGCGGCGATGCGGGTCATGCGCACCGAGGCGACGACGATGTCGCCATCGACGGCGACAAAGGACAGCGAACGCTCGTGCCCTCCGGCCTCACGAATCTTGTAGGCGGCCAGCACAAAGCGGCCCGGCCCGAAGGCTTCGTCATTGATGGCTTCGATCTCGGGGTCGTGCGCCGGGGTTTCCGGCAGGTATTTCACGTCGGCAAGGCTCATGGTCTTTGCGTTCCGGTAAGGAGGAAAGGTTGCTGCAAACGGCAGCATTCGCCAGTCAGCGCTTCATCAAGCGCGGGCGCCCTTTCGTCGTCGGTAAAACCGGATCGAAGCAAAATCGAACATGCGGATTGTCCGCTAGCATCAATTTCCCGCCGCTGCAATCGGCCGTTTTGTTCGTCATTTCCGCCAAGTGACGGTCTGTTCAGCACCTGACGTCTTCGACAGGGCAGCCTTGCGCCTACATCAACCAACAGGACGCAAGGAGATTTGTATGGGAATGCTGGTCGAAGGAAGGTGGCAGGACCGCTGGTACGATACAGCGGACAATGGTGGCAGGTTCGTGCGGACGCAGTCGCAATGGCGCGACTGGGTCACCGTTGACGGGGCGCCTGCCGAAGGCCGGACGCGTGGTTTCAACGCCGAGCCCGGCCGCTATCACCTCTATGTCTCGCTTGCCTGTCCGTGGGCCCACCGGACGTTGATCTTTCGCGCGCTGAAGAAGCTGGAAGGCGTCATATCGGTGTCGGTGGTGCATCATTTCATGGGCGCCAACGGCTGGACGTTCGTGGCTGAGGACGGCGCCACGGGCGACATGCTCTATGGCCTCGACTTCCTGCACCAGATCTATGCCAAGGCCGATCCCGCCTATTCGGGCCGGGTGACTGTGCCGGTGCTGTGGGACAAAAAGGAGCAGACCATCGTCTCCAACGAGTCTTCCGAAATCATCCGCATGCTGAATTCAGCCTTCGACGAATGGGGCGACGCCAGCCTCGATTTCTATCCGAAGGCATTGCGCGGCGAGATCGATCGCATCAATGCGCTGGTCTATCCCGCGGTCAACAACGGCGTCTATCGCGCCGGCTTCGCCACCACGCAACGCGCTTATGAAGAGGCGTTCGGTGAAGTGTTCACAGCGCTGGATGCGCTGGAGGAGCGGCTGTCGAAGCAGCGCTATCTCGTCGGCGATCGTATCACCGAAGCCGACTGGCGGCTGTTCACCACGCTGGTGCGCTTCGATCCGGTGTATGTCGGCCACTTCAAATGCAATCTGCGCCGTATCGCCGACTACCCGAACCTGTCCAACTATCTGCGTGATCTCTACCAGGTGCCTGGTGTGGCCGGGACGGTGAACATGCATCATATCAAGGCGCACTATTACGGCAGCCACCAGACGATCAATCCGACGCGGATCGTGCCTGTCGGACCGGATCTGGATTATGCCGCATGGCACGACCGGGCGCGCTTCGAGAAAGCGGCAGCCTGATCTACCAGTAGGGCGAGGGCTGCTCGCCGTCAAAAACCTCGGCGATCCGGCGCAGCGTCGCCGGCGTCGTGCCCTGCGGCAAGCGGTCGAGCGGGAAGAAGCCGGCTTCGGCGATTTCGTGATCCGGCCGCTTCGGCGCCGTCTGGCTGAAATGCTCGAGCAAATAAAAGCCGACATGGTCGCGGCGGCTGGAGCGGCGGTTGAAATGCATCGATTTGAACACCGGCGGGGCGGTGAGAGCGATGTTGCCTTCCTCGGCCAGTTCACGGGCCAGTGCCTCGTTCATCGTCTCGCCGACTTCGACGCCGCCGCCGGGCAGCTGCCAGCCTGGTACGTAGGTATGGCGAATGAGGAAGACGGACTTGGACGCCCTGTCGTGGATCAGGCCGCGCACGCCAAGCGTCATCGGCCTCCGCAGCACGAAATAGAGATGGAACAGCCTGGCCCTCAAACCTGGCCAGCCGGTCTGGCGGAAGGCATCTTCAGGGCTCGTCATTGATAGCGAAACCGTGGGTGGAAAGCCGTGCGCGGGTCGCCTATGAAGGTTGTATGTTCAGGCTCGCGCATATTTCCGATGTCCATCTGGGGCCGCTCCCCGATGTATCCTATCGCGATCTCGCCTCCAAGCGCGTGCTCGGCTATGTCAACTGGCAGCGCAACCGCCGCCGCCATATGCATGATGCGGTCATCGACACGATCGTCGCCGACATCAAGGCGAACACGCCTGACCACCTCGCCGTCACCGGCGACCTGGTCAATCTGGCGCTCGACGGCGAGATCGAGATGGCCAGGCACTGGCTGGAGACGCTGGCACCGCCGCATGATGTTTCGGTCGTTCCGGGCAATCACGACGCCTATGTGCCAGGCGCCTTCGACAAGGTCTGCCGATCCTGGGCGGCGTGGATGAGCGGCGACGGCGTCAACACGCCGGTCGATCGTAACGCATTTCCCTATTTGCGCGTGCGCGGCAACGTCGCGCTGATCGGTGTCTCGACGGCGCGCGCCACGGCACCCTTCATGGCCAATGGTTTCTTCATGGAAGGCCAAGCGAAGCGGCTCGGCAAAATCCTCGGGGATACCGCCGGACAGGGGCTGTTTCGCGCCATCATGATCCATCATCCGCCGGTGCGCGGCGCGGTCCCGCAGCACAAGCGGCTGTTCGGCATCGCCCGCTTCAACAAGATCATTCGCCATCACGGCGCCGACCTTGTGCTGCACGGCCATTCGCATCTGCCGTCGCTGTTCTTCATCGGCGGTCGCGGCGTCAGGATCCCGGCGGTCGGTGTCGCTGCCGCCGGCCAGGCGCCGGGCGGCAAGAACCCGGCGGCGCAGTACAATCTGTTCGACATTGACGGCGAGAAGGGCAATTGGCGGATCCGGCTGACACGGCGCGGCCTGACCGGGCCGTCCATACCGCCATCCGATCTGCAGACGGTGGAGCTTGGCGCCGAGGCCGCTATGGCCGCAAATTGACAACCATGGCCACGATGCGGTCCCAGAACAGGACGACCGACACCACAAGGCCGACCAGTGCGCCGGCAGCGACCAGGCCAAGCCCGGACAGAAGGGCCGACCAGCGTTTGCCGCGCTCCGTTGCGCGCAGCGGCGGTTCGGCTTCCGGCACATACGCACGTTTCAGGCCGGCGACGGCGGGTTCGACGCCGCCTTCCAGCATCCTCTGACGCTCGACGATGCGCTCGGCGACATAGCGTGTCACGGAATCGGCAACCGGCTTCATCTCGGTGGATTCGGCAAGCACCACCCGGCCGATACGGGTGTCCTTGAGGAAGCGATAGGTCCGGCGGTCGCGCCCCATGGCGACATGGCTG
>NZ_RZQY01000364.1:0-5873 GCF_003998575.1 Mesorhizobium sp. M7A.F.Ca.CA.001.10.2.1
GAGATCATCCGCCACACCCGCCTGCACCCGGCCCAGGTGTTCATGGTGCTGCTGGAACTCGACCTCGCCGGCCGCCTCGAGCGCCATGCCGGAGGGAATGTTTCGCTGGTGTTCGGGGAGCCTTCCGTCTGACGCTGTTCGCATTTTCGCGCCGCCGAACTCCTTCGAGAAGCTCGGCGAGGATGGCCTTTTCAGCCGGCTTTCCGCTTTGCCGCGCCTGTGCTCATCTGTTCGACGCCAAGACCGGCCGGCGATTGCAGGGCAAAGGTCTGATATCCCGAGGCAAAGGTCTCAAGCAAAAGTTGGCTCTTGCCACTCGCGTCCGTTGGCACCAATCTCGCTCAGCCGCTCATCGGTGGATGTCGGCATGACAGGATCTTGCCATGACCCGCGATCAGATGCTCGCCCACCTGCGGTCCGCCGATGCCGTCGCGCGCGACACGGCGGCGCATGGGCACCATCCCTTCGGTTGCGTGCTGGTCGGGCCGGACGATCGCGTGCTGATGCGGCAGGGCAATCTCGACACGGTGCGCCATGCCGAGACGGAGCTCGCCCGGCGCGCGGCGGCGGCCTACGAGCCGGAGTTCCTGTGGCAATGCACGCTGGTCTCAACCTTCGAGCCGTGCGCCATGTGCGCCGGCACGATGTATTGGGCCAATATCGGGCGGCTGGTTTACGGGATCGAGGAGACCGAGCTGCTGGCGCTCACCGGGGATCACGCTGAGAATCCGACGATGAGCCTCTCTTCGCGCACCGTCCTCGGCTCCGGCCAGAAAAAGATCGAGGTCTTTGGCCCCTTCCCCGAAATCGCCGACGAATTGCTCGCACCGCACCGCGATTTCTGGAAGCGTTGACGGCTTCCCCGCCCGTTATGGTGTGCCCTTCCCGAGAGATGGGTGACAGTTCATCGGGTGGATTTGGTGAGCGCGATGGGATTCGAACCCATGACCTACTGATTAAAAGTCAGTTGCTCTACCGGCTGAGCTACGCGCTCCCGCGGGCGAAAGGCGGCCCTCGAAATTGCGCGGAACATAGGGAGAGTGCCTCGACCGGTCAACCGGAAAAAGAGAGCTCGCAAACACGGGTGGCTTCGGCCTGTCGCGACACTTGCCAGCCGCGCCACCGGTGGGAGAACAGCCAAGGGAACACTGGCATTTCTGCCCGACAGCGGCATCCAGTCTGGGGAACAATTGTATGCGCCGCTCGTTTTCCCGGCACAGGGACGTCCGCCAAAACCATCGAGGAGAAAACCAATGAACAGAATCACAACGAGCCTTCTGGCGGCCACTCTCTCCGCCACATTCGTTGCGGCGGAGGCCGTGTCGGTTAACGCCCAATCGAACTATGTGCCGCAATCCCAGGTCGCGGTGCCGGATGTGCAGACAGTCCAGTACCGGGAGTGGCGCAAGGACCGCTACAATCGCAATTTTTCGCGTGACCGCAGTTTTTCGCGTGACCGCAATTTTTCCCGCAATCGCGGCGCGTATTGGAACGGCCATCGCGGCTATCGCGAATATCGCCCCGGCTACCGTCGTCACGGCGATTATTGGTTCCCGCTCGCGGCGTTCGCGACTGGCGCGCTGATCACCGGTGCCATCATCAACAACGAGAACAACCGCGTCTACGGAGGCAACGCCCACGTCCAGTGGTGCTACGACCGCTATCGCAGCTACCGTGCTTCGGACAACACGTTCCAGCCGAATTACGGCCCTCGCAAGGAGTGCCGTTCGCCTTACTGATTCGTGAATGAGTGCCAATAGCTGACGAGTAGACCCGTGCCAGAATCTGTCGCGGGTCTTCTCTTTTCAGTAAGCATGGGAGCCGGCATCAGCCAGCCCAACTGATGGCCTTGATGATGTAAAAACGTGCATCGCCTTCCGAAGGTGAGCGATATGCTCCAAGGGCGTCGCAAATTCGAACCGCCGCGGCGCTCAGTTCCCAACCAAGCACTTCCAGGTCGTCATCGACATCCGTCACGTAAGACTGGGTCAGTTCGTCGATGCTATTTGTCTCGCCGAAGGATCGAACCCGCTTTGCGTCGATCATAACGTCATCGGGCCAATTTGAATTTGCCCAGGCCCAGAGCCAACTCTGCGACTTAGCGCTCGTGGACCCGGCAATCTGGACCTCTGCGGTGACTTTGATTTCTCCGCCCTTGGAAAACAAAAGCCTTCTGGTCTCGATGTCATAGTCGTAGCGAGACGAGTGGCCGAGCTGGAAGTCTCTCTCCAAGCGGTCATTCTTGGCATTTAGTTGTTCGATAGCCTCGTCGCGCCAAGCAGGATACCAATCTGGCTTCATTTCCCCTCGCCCCATTAGACAATCGGTTATGGCACACTCAGCGTCCGTCGCACAGCATCGCGCCAACCCGCGAGTTTGGCTGAGCGTATGGAGCTATCCATGTCCGGCTGGAAGCGCCGCTCCAGCGCCCAGCTTTTCGCAAACTTCTTAGCATCCGGCCACACGCCCGCCTTCGAGCCGGCCAGCCAGGCCGCCCCCAACGCCGTCGTCTCCAGAATGGTCGGGCGGTCGACCGGTGCATCGAGGATGTCGGCCAGACGCTGCATGGTCCAGTCCGACGCCACCATGCCGCCATCGACCCGCAGCACGGTCTTGGCCGAAGCCCCCTTCCAGTCCTTGCGCATGGCGTCGAGCAGGTCGCGCGTCTGGTAGGCAACGGATTCGAGCGCGGCACGGGCAAACTCGGCCGGGCCAGAATTGCGCGTCAGTCCGAAAATGGCGCCGCGTGCCTCGGCGTCCCAATGCGGCGCGCCGAGCCCGACGAAGGCCGGCACCAGGTAGACGTTTTGGGTCGGATCGGCTTCATCAGCCAATTTGCCGCTCTGCTCGGCCTTGCCGATCACCTTGATGCCATCGCGCAGCCATTGCACCGCAGCACCGGCAATAAAGATCGAGCCTTCCAGCGCGTAGGTCGTCTTGCCGTTCAGCCTGTAGGCAATGGTGGTCAAGAGCCGGTTCTTCGAACGCACAAGATCGCTCCCGGTGTTGAGCAGGGCAAAGCAGCCGGTGCCGTAGGTGGATTTCATCATGCCCGGCTCGAAACAGGCCTGGCCGATGGTTGCCGCATGCTGGTCGCCGGCGACACCGAGGATTCTTATCTCGGCGCCAAAGAGATTTTTCTCCGTGATTCCATAGTCATCGGCGCAGTCTTTCACCTCGGGAAGTATTTCTATTGGGATGTTGAGGATCGACAGCAGCTCGTCGTCCCAGGCATTCTCAGCGATATTGTAGACCAGCGTGCGCGAGGCGTTGGTGGCGTCCGTGGCGTGGACCTTGCCGCCGGTCAGCCGCCAGATCAAAAAGCTGTCGATGGTGCCGGCGAGCAATTCGCCCTTCTCGGCGCGTTTTCTCGCGCCTTTCACCTTGTCCAGCATCCAGGCGATCTTGGTGCCGGAAAAATAGGGATCGAGCAGCAGGCCGGTCTTGCGGGTGAACTTTTTCTCCAAGCCCTGCTTCTTGAGTTTCTGGCACAGCGGCGCGGTGCGCCGGTCCTGCCAGACAATGGCATTGTGGATCGGCTTGCCGGTCGCCTTATCCCAGATGACGACTGTTTCGCGCTGATTGGTGATACCGAGCGCCGCCACGTCGGAAGCATTCCGGCCGGCCTTCTTCAGCGCCGCCTTCACGGTCGACACCACACTCGCCCAGATATCTTCCGGATCGTGCTCGACCCAGCCGGAGGCCGGATAGTGCTGGGCGAATTCGTTTTGCCCACTGCCGGCGACCTTCATCTCGCCGTCGAACAGGATCGCCCGGGTCGAAGTCGTGCCCTGGTCGATGGCAAGGATATATCCGGTCATTATGCCTCCCCGCTTAGTCTTTTACACAAACAGGGGAGACGGCAAGATGCCGCCTCCCCCAATGTCACACGGGCGCAGACGCCCGCTTAGAACAATCTTACTTTTGCCAGCTCTTCACCAGTTCGTCGTAATTGATGGTGATCGGCTTTTCCTTCTCGTTCTCGATCTTCAGCTGAGGAGCGAGATTGCCCTTCTTGACCGCGTCGGCGTTCCAGTAGGCGAGGTCATGCTCTTCGGCCATCTTCGGACCGATGTCGCCCTGGATGCCAGCCTTTTCCAGGCGTTCCATGACCTTTTCCTGCTCAGAGCAAAGCGAGTCCATCGCCTCCTGCGCCGTCTTGGCGCCCGACGACGCATCGCCGATCGCCTGCCACCAGAGCTGTGCCAGCTTCGGATAGTCCGGAACGTTCGTTCCGGTCGGCGACCACTGAACACGGGCCGGCGAGCGGTAGAACTCGATCAGGCCGCCGAGCTTCGGAGCGCGTTCCGTGAAGCTCTTGTCCTGGATCGTCGACTCGCGGATGAGCGTCAGGCCGACATGGCTCTTCTTCACGTCGACCGTCTTCGACACCACGAACTGCGCATAGAGCCAGGCGGCCTTGGCGCGATCATCAGGCGTGGACTTGAGAAGCGTCCATGAACCCACGTCCTGATAGCCGAGCTTCATGCCGTCCTTCCAGTAGACGCCGTGCGGCGACGGAGCAAAGCGCCATTTCGGCGTGCCGTCCGCGTTCACGACCGGCAGCCCGTCCTTGACGAAGGAGGCGGTGAAGGCGGTGTAAGTGAACATCTGCTGCGCGACCGTGCCTTGCGACGGGACGGGGCCGGATTCGCCGAACGTCATGCCCTGGGCTTCCGGCGGCGCATAGGCCTTCAGCCAATCCAGGTACTTCTGGATCGAATACACGGAAGCCGGGCCATTGGTGTCGCCGCCGCGCGCGACGCACGAGCCGACAGGCTGCGACTTCTCGTTGACCTTGATGCCCCATTCGTCGACCGGAAGACCGTTCGGCAGGCCCTTGTCGCCATTGCCGGCCATGGACAGCCAGGCATCGGTGAACCGCCAGCCGAGCGACGGGTCCTTCTTGCCGTAGTCCATGTGGCCATAGACCTTCTTGCCGTCGATCTCGCGGCCGGTGAAGAACTCGGCGATGTCCTCATAGGCCGACCAGTTGACCGGAACGCCGAGGTCGTAGCCGTACTTGGCCTTGAAATCGGCCTTGTTCTTCTCGTCGTTGAACCAGTCGTAGCGGAACCAGTAGAGATTCGCGAACTGCTGGTCGGGCAGCTGGTAGAGGTCGCCGTCCGGAGCGGTCGTGAACTTGGTGCCGATGAAGTCGGCGAGGTCGAGGTTGGGGTTGGTGACGTCCTTGCCCTCATTCGCCATCCACTTGGTCAGGCTGCGCGCCTGCTGGTAGCGCCAGTGCGTGCCGATCAGGTCGGAGTCGTTGACGTAGGCGTCATAGATATTCTCGCCCGACTGCATCTGCGTCTGCAGCTTTTCGACGACATCGCCTTCGCCGATCAGGTCGTGGGTGATCTTGATGCCGGTGATCGCGGTGAAAGCGGGCGCCAGAACCTTGGACTCATAGCTATGCGTATCGATGGTCTCGGAGACCACCTTGATGTCCATGCCGGCGAAAGGCTTCGCCGCATCGATGAACCATTGCAGCTCGGCTTCCTGGCCGGCGCGATCGAGCGTCGACAAGTCCTTGATTTCGGTATCGAGGAAGGTCTTGGCTTCGTCCATTCCGGCATAGGCCTGGCCTGCTCCCCAGAGCAGGACAAGCGCAGTCGTTGATGTTAAAAATTGCCTTCGCATTTCGTTTCCTCCACTTTTCAAGTTTCAAGTGCGATCTGGAGCGGTCGTCGGCACGCGGTCGCTCCAACAGTTTCCCCCTCTATACGTAGCGGAACACGCCGACGGCGTAGACTACGGAGAGAGCGAGAGCCCACCACAGGTTGGGTCCGACAAGACCCAGCCAAGCGAGATGGATAAAGGCGCTGCCGAGCAGCGAAACGAAGAGGCGGTCGCCGCGCGTCGTCTCGAAG
>NZ_RZQY01000365.1:0-5872 GCF_003998575.1 Mesorhizobium sp. M7A.F.Ca.CA.001.10.2.1
ATGTCCGCCTGGTGCCAAAATGTGCCGGCGGCATTGATGCGGACCACGACCGCGGATTTCAGCGCGGCTGCATGAGCAACGACCGCTTCCCGAGCGCGGTCCTTGTCGCCAGGGGCGACGGCATCCTCGAGGTCTAGAATGACTGCGTCCGCGCCGCTGCTGTCGGCTTTGGCAAACCGCTCAGGACGTGAGCCCGGCACGAATAGCGGCACGACAGGCGTGACGAAGCTCACCATTGCGCCGTGGCTTTCACCGTCACATGGCTGTCGGACGACCGTGCCTCGAGAGCCATGCCGTCCTGGCCTGGGGATGTTGCGCTCAGAAGCAGGCGCTGCGGGCCAGTCGCCGGATGGACGCCGCGGAATGAGAAACGGCGCGGCGACTGACCGACAATGGCGGCGGCGAAGTTCATCAGCAGCGTCGCCTGCAGCGGGCCATGGATGACGAGCCCGGGATAGTGCTCGACCCCCGTGGCATAGGGCGCGTCGTAGTGGATGCGATGCCCGTTGAACGTCAGCGCGGAATATCGAAAGAGCAGCACGGGATCGATGTCGATCGTGCGCTCGTGCGATGCGGCCAGGGGCGAATTGGCCGGCGGGGCAGGGGACGCAGCAGCGGCTTCGGCGCCGCGATAGACGATGATCTGGTCCTCCTCGATGACCGGACCGGAATCGTTGGCGATGTCGTGCCGGACCGTGACGAAGGTGAGCGGGCCGGTGCGGCCCTGCTTCTCCTCGATGGCGGCCAACGTCGAGCGGCGGCGGATGCGGTCGCCAGAGCGGATCGGCGCCATGAAACGCATGTCGCTGGCAGCCCACATGCGACGCGGAAGCGGCACCGGCGGCAGGAAGCCGCCTTTGGCCGGGTGCCCGTCAGGTCCGAGTTCTCGCATGGCGGCAATGTCGGGCGCCAGGCACCAATGCAGTCCGGGCGCGGCCGCGCCCTCGGCAGTCTGCGCCGCGTGGTCCCCAAGCGTGGCGCCAAAGCTGGCCAGCAGGCGCGGGGTCACAACATCCTCGACCTCGTGCGTGCGTCCAACCCATTCCTGCAGTGTGCTTGTGTCCAGGCTCATGAGGTCCTCGTCAGGCGGCGAATTCGGACCGGATCCGGTCCGTATCGGCGCCAAGCGCGGGGACGCTTGGAACCGTTGCAAATCCCTCCGGCCGCCCTGCCGGCTTGGGTACTGCGATGCGCTTGCCGTCCGGCAGTGCCACCTCCGTCCGGCGGAGCGCCTTGTGGTGCGGCAGGTCGCGCATTGCACTCACCCGGCCCCAGGCGATCTGCGCCTCGTCGAGACGGCTTATGGCCTCGTCGCAGTCGATTGCCGCGAAGATCGGTTCGATCTCGGCGTCGAGCGCCGTGCGGTTGGCAACCCGCCAGGTGTTGGTGGCGAAGCGTTCGTCGGCGAACAGATCCTGCCTTTGCAGCACGAGCGTGCAGAAGCGCTTCCATTCATTGTTCTGCTGGATGGACACGACCACGCTGCCATCCCGACAGGCATAAGGTCGATAGGGGTAGATCGAAGCATGCGCCAGGCCATATCTCTGCGTCTCGCGGCCCGCATATTCGTAGTGCAGCAGCGGCACGGTCATCCAGTCGGCCATGGCGTCGAACATGGCAATCTCGACAATGCGGCCGCGCCCGGTCTTCTGGCGCGCCAGCAAGGCTTCGAGGATCGCTGCATGGGCATTCATGCCGGTGGCGATGTCGGCGGCGGAAACCCCGATTTTGCTTGGCGTGTCCGGCGTGCCGGTAACGGCGCAGATGCCGCTTTCGGCCTGCACCAGCATGTCGTAGGCGCGCATGGCCGCGTAGGGCGTGTCCTGCCCGTAGCCGACGATGTTGATGGCTATCAGCCGAGGAAACTCTTTCGCAATTGTATCGGCCGAGAGGCCGAGCCTGTCGATGGCGCCCGGCACGAGATTCTGCACGAGGACGTCGGCGCGCGCGACCATCCGGTGCAGGAGAGCCAGGTCGTGCTCACTCTTCAGGTCGAGCACCGCGCTCTCCTTGCCGCGGTTGAGCCAGACGAAGTAAGCCGACATGCCTTCCACTGCGGAATCGTAATGACGCGCGGTTTCGCCTTCCGGACGCTCGATCTTCACGACGCGTGCGCCGGCATCGGCAAGGCGGACCGTGCAGAGCGGAGCGGCGACGGCCTGCTCGATCGAAACGACAAACAGGCCCTCCAGTGGGCGGGCGCCGTCAGACATTGCGCTGCACTCCCGAGCGCGCCAGCACACCAGGCTTCAGCCGCTCGTTCTTGCCGTAGTCCTCGGCGGCGTGGAAGAACAGATGCGGCGTGCCATCAATGTCCTCGAGCCTCTTGCGGTAGGCGTCCAGATAGGCCTTGCGGCCATCGTCGCCGACGCGGCCCGGCATGTAGGCGACGAAGGGCGGCAGCACGTCGAAGCCGGAATAGCGCAGCAGACCATTGTGGATCGGCCACAGCACGGTGAGGATGTCGCCATCGATGCCGTCGGGCGCGTAGGTGTCGGCCGACGTGCCCGTGGTGGCGGCCACCATGGCGAGCTTTCCCCTGAACATGCCGGTGTCGTATTTGCGGCCCGGCAGATAGGCGAAACCGCGCGCGAAGACGCGATCGGCCCAGCCCTTGAGCATTGCTGGCATTCCGAACCACCAGACCGGGAACTGGAACAGCACGAAGGCCGCCCGCTTCACCTTTTCGATCTCTGCACTGATATCGGCCGACAGTGCGCCGGCCTCGTAGGCGGCGGTCTGTTCGCGCGGCAGGCTGAAGAAGTCCGGATCGTTACGCTCGCCCGATACGTCGCCCGGCCCTGCGACAGGATTGAAGCCCATCGCATAGAGGTCGCTGACGACCACATCGTGGCCTGCGCGGGTCAAGGTTTCCACGGCCAGATCCTTCATGGCGCCGTTGAAGGATTTTGCTTCCGGGTGTGCATAGACGATGAGGACGTTCACGGACGACTCCTAGTAGGAACGCGGCAGTCCAAGCACGTGCTCGGAAAGGTATGACAGGATGAGGTTGGTCGAGATCGGCGCGACTTGATAAAGACGCGTCTCGCGGAACTTGCGCTCGACATCGTACTCTTCCGCGAAACCGAACCCGCCATAAGTCTGGATGCAGACATTGGCTGCTTCGTTCGAAGCGTCGGCCGCCAGCATCTTGGCCATGTTCGCTTCGGATCCGGGGTTCTTGCCGGCCTCGTAGAGGCTCAGCGCCTCGCGCACCATCAGTTCGGCCGCGCGCATGTTGGCGTAGGCCCTTGCGATCGGAAACTGGATGCCCTGGTTCTGGCCGATCGCCCGGCCAAACACATGCCGCTCCTTTGCGTAGGTGCTGGCCTTTTCGATGAACCATTTCGCATCGCCGATGCATTCGGCTGATATCAGGATGCGCTCGGCGTTCATGCCCGAGAGGATGTAGCGGAATCCCTTCCCCTCTTCGCCGATCAGGTTTTCGGCGGGTACGCGCAGATCGTCGAAGAAGACCTCGGTGGTGGCATGGTTCATCATGGTGCGGATCGGCCGGATTGTGAGGCCGTTGCCGACGGCTTCGCGCATGTCGACGATGAGGACGGAGAGGCCGTCGGTCTTTTTCATGCCGTCCTTCAGCGGTGTGGTCCGCGCCAGCAGCAGCATCAGATCCGAATGCTCGGCGCGGCTGGTCCAGATCTTCTGGCCCTTGACCACGAAATGATCGCCATCGAGGCGAGCAGTGGTCTTGAGCGCCCCCGTGTCGGTCCCGCTGCTCGGTTCGGTGACGCCGAATGCCTGCAGGCGCAATTCTCCCGCGGCGATCTTCGGCAGGTATCGCTGCTTCTGGGCTTCCGAGCCGTGGCGAAGAAGCGTGCCCATCGTGTACATCTGGGCATGGCAGGCGCCACCATTGCAGCCGGCGCGCTGGATTTCCTCCAGCACGGCAGCGGCGGCCGAAAGCGGCAGGCCCGAGCCACCATATGCCTCCGGGATCAGGATCGAGAGCCAACCGGCCTGCGTCAACGCTGCGACGAAGTCGCCGGGATAGGCCATGTCCCTGTCGAGTGCGCGCCAGTATTCTCCGGGAAAGCGCGTGCACAGCCTGGCGACGGCATCGCGAATGTCCTGATAGGCTTCCATGAGGTTTGTCCGGGTTTTCGTCTTGCTGCGGGCCTCACTATCGCGCCTCCGTGCCCTGTCAGCAATGCAGGGCGGACGTGAGCAGATATAACGGAATTCTAATGCTTATGGTGGAGGGCCGAGAAGCTGGCCGACCCAGACGGCCCGCCCGACAAGATCCTTGGCGATGTCCTCTATCGCTTGTCCGGCAAACCGCGCGAGCCGCGAGGCAGGCCGGTCCGCCGGGTAGGCAAGGATCAGGCGGCGCACGGGCACCGGATCGATCAATGGCGCGGCGGTGAGCAGCCCGGCGGTCACATCGGCATGGATAGGGGCGAGCGGCAGGATCGTCCAGCCATGGCCGTTGCGCACCAGGTCCTTCAGCGCCGAATAGGAGTCCGCTTCGATGCCGACATCGAGCGTGATGCCGGCATCCGTGGCGCAGCGTTCGACGATGATGCGTAACCCGTGCTTGATGCTGGGCAGCAGCAGGCGCTTGCCGGCGAGCGAGGCGAACGACACGGCGCGCACGGTTGAAAATCCCGCATCCGGCGGTCCGATCAGGAAGAGGTTTTCCAGGAGCAGCGGGCGCGAGCGCAGCGAACGCGCCATGCGCGGGTCGTAGAGTACCGCGACGTCCACCTCGCCGCGGTGCATCCAGTCCAGCAGATAGCCGGTGTAGGCGCTGACAAGTCTGAGCTTCGCCTTGGGATGGGCCTTGCCGAAGGCGGCCGCCAGCGGCAGCGAAATAATGTCGGCAACGGTGGGCGGCAGGCCGATGGCCACTTCGCCGGTCAGCGGCGCATCGGCGGGTGTGGCCGTGGCGCGGATCTCGTCGATCTCGGCCATCACGCGCATGGCGTGCGCCAGCACCTCCTTGCCCTGCTCGGACAGCACCATGCCGCGTCCGTGGCGCAGGAAAAGGGCAAAGCCCAATTCCTCCTCCAGCATGCGCACCTGCCGGCTGAGCGCCGGCTGCGCAATGTGCAGCCGGTCGGCGGCCTTGCTGAGGCTGCCGAGTTCGG
Source organism: Mesorhizobium sp. M7A.F.Ca.CA.001.10.2.1 (assembly GCF_003998575.1). Taxonomy (NCBI): domain Bacteria; kingdom Pseudomonadati; phylum Pseudomonadota; class Alphaproteobacteria; order Hyphomicrobiales; family Phyllobacteriaceae; genus Mesorhizobium; species Mesorhizobium sp. M7A.F.Ca.CA.001.10.2.1. The sequence continues at coordinate 5,109 of NZ_RZQY01000365.1, forward strand.
CGACATGGATGAGGGTGCGTAGCTGCGATAACTCCATGAGCTATCGAATACCATTATATCTGATCACGAGAAAGAGACGAAGATTGCATCGGTCAAGCGCGCTAGTCTAATGCCAGTCCAATATCTCGGAGATGCAAGGTGACGGCGAGCATACAAGCAAAACCTCCGGAAGCAGCAGCGCTTGCCGCCGCTCCGACCGTGTCTGAAAGGCAGTGGCCGGATCAGGTCTATGAGGTGCTCAAGGCTGCCGGCATCAGCCACATGTCCTATGTGCCGGATGCCGGTCATACCACATTGATCCGCCTTTTCAGTGAGGATCCCGAAGTCGTCACCAATGTGCTGACGACGGAGGAGGAGGGCATCGCCATCGCAGCAGGCTCCTGGCTCGGTGGCAAGCGGAGCGTCGTGCTCATGCAATCCTCCGGTGTCGGCAATTGCATCAACATGCTGTCGCTTCCCGTGCAGGCGCGCTTCCCCTTGCTCGTCCTGGTGACGATGCGGGGCGAATGGGCCGAGTTCAACCCGTGGCAAGTGCCGATGGGGCAGGCGACGGAGGCGTCGCTGAAGGCGATCGGGCTCAGGGTGCTGCGCGCCGAAACCGGTCCCGACCTGGTGGAGACGGTGGCGCAGGCAGCCTTGATGGCTTTCGACGCCGACCAGCAGATTGCCGTGCTGATCGGGCAGCGGCTGCTCGGCAAGAAGAAGTGGTGAGCGACATGAATTTGCCGACGATGGACCGCCGGGTTGCGGTGAAGAAGCTGCTT
>NZ_RZQY01000366.1:0-5865 GCF_003998575.1 Mesorhizobium sp. M7A.F.Ca.CA.001.10.2.1
CACCCCTCTCCCCGTCACTATACGGGGAGAGGATGCCGGCAGGCAGGTGAGGGGCGGCGCAGACGCTGGCCATTACGAACGGTCGCTGTGACGCTGTAGGATTATCCGGGTGGATCCTGGCGTCACGAGCCTGGAATCTTCGAAGACTGTTCCTCTTGCGCGCCAACGATCTCCCTATATTCCCGCACTTCGCCATCGAGCCCGCGCAGCCGCCAGCTCTCCCCCTGCCTGCCCTCGACATGACAGGGCCCGATCGGCACCTTGCCGCCGCCTTCCGGCAGGTCGAGCACATAGACGGGGTTGCAGATGCCCGACAGCCGCGCCCGCAGCGCTTCGGTCAGCGCCTGTCCCTGCGCGATCGTCGTGCGCCGGTGCGCCATGCCGCGCGCGAGGTCGCCATGGTGCAGGTAATAGGGTTTGACGCCGAGGCGGTACATCAGCTCGCGGCAGAGCTCCTCCAGCGCCTCGATGCTGTCGTTGACGCCTTTGAGCAGAACGCTCTGGTTGAGCAGCACGAACCCGGCTCGCCGAAGCGTGCGGCAGGCCACCTCGGTAGCGCCGGTGATTTCACGCGCGTGATTGAAATGGGTGACGACGGTGACCATCAGCCGGCCCTGCAGCGTCGCGACGAGCCCTGATGTAATGCGCGACGGCAGCACCACCGGCACGCGCGTATGGATGCGCAGCAGCCGCACATGGGGGATCGCTTCGATGCGCGCGGAGATTTCGGCCAGTGCCTTGTCGGGCAGCGACAGCGGATCGCCGCCGGTCAGGATCACCTCACGGATTTCGGGATGCTCGGCGATATAGGCCAGCGCCGGCTCCAGCGCCTCGTGCGTATAGCCACGACCGATCGAGGTCAGCGATTCCTTGCGGAAGCAGAACCGGCAATAGACCGCGCATTGATAGGTCGGGAACAGCAGCACCCGGTCGGCATGACGGTGCGTCAATCGCGGCACCGGGCTGAAGTCATGATCGGCGATCGGATCGTCGAGCTCGCCCTCCGCTTCCTCAAGTTCCTGCGGAGACGGGATGACCTGCGCCCGGATCGGATCGGCCGGGTCGCTCCAGTCGATCAGGTCGAGATAGGCTTTGGGCGCGCGCACCTTGTGCTTCACCGCCGCGGCTTGGGCGGCCGCGCGCTCGGCTGGGGACAGCGGGAGGGACGCCAGATCGCGCACGTGGCGCACGCCGGCGCGGACGTCCGCCTGCCAGTCGGTGTCAGGGCCGACGGCGGGTGCATCGTGGAGGTTGGTGTCTGAAGTCATCAGGGTTCTCAGGACAGTTTCTGGCGGAGCTATCGGCCGGATGGCCAGGCGGGTCAACCTTCCGGGGTGGCCGCCGCCATCAAATCCACCGCCTGCAAATCCGTAGGTATTTAGCCAAAATGGCACTATTCTGCGCAGTCTGGGCTTCAGGGAAAAGGAATGGATTTCAGCACAGGCCATGGTTACCTGCTCATCGGCGGCCTCATCCTCGTCGGTACTGGGCTGCTCATCCTGTCGCTGATCGTCAATTTGCGCGTCGCCCACAGTGTGCGCGACGACGTGCGCCATCGCGAAAAGCTGCTGGAATACCACCGCAACATCTTCTCGCAGTTGGGCGTGATCCTGATCGGCATCGGCGTGTCCCTGTTCATCTTCTTTTTCCAGCAGAATTACCAAGACCAGCGCAGACGCGAAGCGGATCTTCAGCAGGTTCTGGCCAAGCTGGCGGCGCGCATCGCTCGCGGCGCTCCCCTCGGCGAGTCACTTGGCGAATTCGACGCGCTGCTGGATGACGGCGGGGCCTATATTAGTCCCGAACTTGGTGGAACCAACGCCGCCATCGGCGCGCAGGGAGCGGAGCTTGGCAAGCAGGTCCGCGAAATCCTGCTGGTTGAGCGCGACGTCGACATCCGGGACTTCGACATCCTCAACCTGTCGCGCGATTTCGAGTCGTCGTTCGTCGTCAACGAGCTCGATCCGACGCTATGGTTCGACATCGTGCGCGACGAGAGCGAGATCAAATATGCCATCACCCAACTCACCCTCGACTACAAGGACCTGCAGGATGCGATCGGCGGCGAGCCGATTGAGGTTGCGATCGCCAATCCTGAAACGCAGCGCAAGATCAAGCACGAGGTGCTCGACATCTTCTACGATGCCGACCTCTTGCGCCAGCGCAGCAGGCGATTTCTCGGCCGTGCGTGCTGGCTTCTCAGCCACGGACGCAGCTTTGTCAGTCTTGCACCGGTCGATGCGATCGAGGCCGATGCGAAGTCACATCAGGAATGGATAGACAGGTCGAAGCCCTTGCTGGCGCAGACGAAATCGGGCAACGGCGATTGCTTCAAACTGCTCCGGTACGGCCCGGCATCCTGAACTCCCGGCCGCACCGTTCGATTTGGAAGTCAGTCCCCCACACGTTGCAGCGTGCCGAGATGATTGTCGTCGAGAAAACCTACGGTCATGGCCGACGCCTTGCCGTCAGCGCCGACCACAAAACTTACGCCCGAGGGGCTGTCCGGCGTCTCCGCGTCGGGGAAGGTCAGGAAAAGGTCACCGTCGAAATGCCTCAATGAGTAGGACCGGCCGGCGGCCGGGCCTACCCTGAGCACAAGGTGGTCTCCCGCTTCCGACACAATCGCATCGCCGATGAAGTCGTTGGCGTACCGGCCGGCATAGACGCTGTCCGGCCCGGCTGGCCGTGGCGGAGACGGCGGCGCGGCATAGGCGGCCTTGGCCGCCGCGACCGCCGGACCGAACAGGCCCGCATAGATATCATTCCACGCCTTGACCCAGTCCTTCTCGACGTTACCGTCGAAGACGAGATCGGCGAAGCTGTCGGACAATCCCTCCGGCAGGCCAGTCGGAAAGGCGTTGGCGACGATGACGATGCCCAGCTTCTCCTTTGGGAAGACTGTCACCAGGGTACGCGCCCCGACACTGAAGGCGCCGGCGTGGCCCCAGCTCAGGCCGTGTCGGCCGAATTCGACGTTCCAGCCGAGGCCGTAGAACGATGCGCCGCCGGAGACGGGGTTGTTGCCGCGCGCTATCAGCGGAACATGCGTCTGGCTTAGCGCATCGGCGGCAATCAGTGTCTTGCCGGCATAAACGCCGTTGCCGAGGATGAGGCGCAGCCATTGCGAGAGGTCACGTGCCGTGGAGCTGACGCCGCCGGCGGGCGCCTGCGCATCCGGATCGCGCTCTATCTTCGCGGCCCAGGCGCCATCGACCTTGACGTGAAGCGCAGCACGGTTGCTTTGCTTGACGAAGTCCGAATGACGGGAACTGGTCGAGGCCATGCCAAGCGGACGGTAGAGCTTCTCCTCGGCGACCTCCTCCCAGGGCTTTCCTGTCGGTGTCGCGGCTGCCATGGCACCCTCTGTCAATCCGAAATTGCTGTAGGCATACCCGGCGCGAAAGCTCGACGATGGTGGCACGAACCGCAGGCGATGCACGATCTCGACGCGGTCGTAGCCAATACCTTCGAGGTCGTCTCCGGCGGTGCCTGGAAGCCCGCTGCGATGCGAAAACAGGTCACGAACGGTGAGTTGGCTCGCCGGATAAGGATCGGCCAACCGGAAGGCCGGATCGAGATCGGCGATCTTCGAATCCCAGGACACGATCCTGTCGCTAACCAACGCCGCTACGACGGTGGCGGAAACCGGTTTGGAAAGGGAGGCGATCTGGAACACCGTGTCGGCGTCGACGGTCTCTGGCTTGCCGGCCTCGCGATGCCCAAAACCCTTGAGGAAGATCACCTCGTCATCGCGCACGACGCCGATGGCGAGACCGGGTACAGCACCGTCCGCTACGGCGGCTTCGGCAAGCGCTTCGAGCTTCGACAGGGCAGCAGTGATGCGCTCGGGCGTGAGGGTATCGGCCGGCGCCGCGTGCGGCCAAAGCACCATTGCGGCGATGAAGACCCAAACCCTCCAATGACAGAGATTCCGATTCAGCCGCATGCACAAGCCTCCTCCCAAGCATTCACAAGGCCATGATACAGGGCCGCACGGGTGAGGCCAGCCCTTCTCGGGCCATTCGCGCAACCGGACGGTCGATCTCCTGATCGGCCGCGCCGACGACGCCATCACCTCTGCCGGGCTACCGCATCGACGTCGAAAGCGCGCTGATCGAACATCCGGCGGTCAACGAGCGAGTTGCCGAAGACACCCAGCGGCAAGATTCAGCGGTTCCTGCTGAGGAAGGCCGAGGTGGAGAAGCGGAAGGGGGTGATGCTGCCGATCTCCCCACTTGTGGGACCCGAAGGACGGGCGAGACCCGTGGCTCGCCCGGGAACGGCCCGGCACTACTCCTTTGCGCGAAAAACTTCCGGCACGACGAACACTTCGTCGGCCCGGCCATAGCCGCCGTCGGCGACCTCCTCCACCAGCACCATCGTGAAGGGGCGCACACCCTCGCCGAAAAAGTCGACGAACATGGCTGTCGTTCGATGGATGAGGTCTTCCTTCTGCGCCCTGGAGAGCGCCGCTTGCGGTAACTTGATGTTGGCGAATGGCATGATCTTTTCCTTTCTGTGGAATTTGAGGTTCGGCGTGGAGCGGTCGGCGACGGCTCAGACGACGCCGCCATTGGCGCGGATGATTTGTCCGTTGACCCAGAAGCTGTCCGGCCCGGCCAGGAACGAGACCAGCCCGGCAATGTCGTCGGGCTGGCCAAGCCGGCCGAGCGGGATCATCTTGCCGATGGCCTCGATCTGCGCCTCGCTCTTGCCGTCCGTGAACAGCGCGGTTTCGATCGGCCCGGGCGCTACTGCGTTAACTGTGATGCGGCGCGCGCCAAGCTCCTTGGCCAGGATGTGGGTCATCGCCTCGACACCCGCCTTGGTGGCGGCGTAGACGCCGTAGCCCGGCTGGTAGAGGCCGACGACGCTGCTGGAAAAATTGACGATGCGGCCGCCGTCGCGAAGCCGGCGCGCGCCTTCCCGCATGCCGCGGAACACGCCGCCGAGATTGATCGCGATCTGCGTGTCGAACGAAGCGTCGTCGGTCTGCGCCATCGGCGAAATCTTCATGACGCCGGCATTGTTGACGAGGATGTCGATGCCGCCGAACGCCTTCTCGCCGGCGTCGAACAGCGCTGCGATCCCATTCGGATCGGCGATATCGGCCTGAACGGCGATTGCCTTGCCGCCGCCGGCTTCGATGCTGCGCACAAGCTCTTCGGCCTCGGCGCGGCCCCGTGCATAATTGAGGACGACGGCGACGCCATCGCGGGCGAGCCGCTGTGCGATGGCGGCGCCGATGCCTTTGGAGGCGCCGGTCACGATCGCGGTTCTGGTTTGGCCACCCGTACTTGTTTGATTGGATGTCATGGAAGTCTCTCCGTGTTGGTGACACGGATATAGGCCGACCCGCTTTCCGTATAATCAGCCATCTATTGACATCACTATTCGGAAATTGCGAACAAGGGCCATGGATCGACTGGACACGATGCGGCTCTTCGTTCGCGTTCTGGAGCGGCGCAGCTTTACCGCTGCCGCGGCCGATCTCGGCCTGCCGCGTTCAACCGCGACGGAAGCGATCCGGCGGCTGGAAGAGCATCTCGGCGCGCGGCTTCTGGAACGAACGACGCGGCAGGTGAACGCCACGCAGGACGGCGAAGCCTACTATCGGCGCTGCCTGTCGATCCTGGCCGAGATCGAGGATGCCGAGGCCGCCTTTCGCAATGCCGAGCCTTTCGGCCTGCTGCGCATCGACGCCAGCACGCTGCTCACCCGCACATTCCTGTTGCCGCGCCTGCCGGAGTTCCTCGCCCGCTATGTCAGGATCGACCTGCAGATCGGCCAAAGCGACCGGCTGGTCGATCTCGTGCGCGAAGGCGTCGACTGCGTCATCCGCGTCGGCGAGCCGCCCGACAG